>DATJDF010000403.1:0-2164 GCA_035497555.1 Arachidicoccus sp.
CAGGTTTGTCTTAGGCGTTAATGCTAGTAATGTAGCATACATCAGTTCAATCGTATTTTGGATATCCGACTTATGTAGCATTTCTACCGTAGTATGCATATAACGAAGTGGAATAGAAATCAAAACAGAAGGGCAGCCGTCATTTGCGTAAGCAAAGCTATCCGTATCAGTACCTGTACTGCGGCTTGTAGCGCGCAGTTGTACATCTATTTTCTGTTTCTCCGCTACATCCTGAACAAATTGCAATAATTTATTCTGGACCGCAGGGCCGTAGGTGAGGGCAGGCCCCTTGCCGCAGGAAGTGTCACCTTCTATATTCTTATTGATAAACGGTGTTTGGGTATCGTGTGTAACATCCGTAATAATGGCAACATCAGGCTTAATTCTTCTGGCGATCATTTCTGCTCCTCTAAGACCGATTTCTTCCTGAACGGCATTGACAATATATAAACCAAACGGCAGGTTTTTTTTATTTTCCTGTAACAGCCTGGCTACCTGGGCAATCATAAAGCCGCCGATTCGGTTATCAAATGCACGACCGATCAGAAAATCATGTGCCAGTTCATCAAACCCGTCCTGATAGGTCACCACGGCACCTACATGAATACCCAGTGCCCCTACTTCTTTTTTAGAACGGGCACCACAATCGAGAAACAGGTTATCTGGTTTCGGATTGGGTTCCTTCTGATCCGGATTATGTCTTGTATGTATCGCGGGCCAACCAAAGACTGCTTTTACGGGCCCTTTTTTGCCGTGTATCCATACCCGCATCGCCGGTGCGATCTGATGATCAACACCGCCATTTCTTTTCAGGTAAATAAAACCCTGATCCGTAATATAATTGACGAACCAGCTGATTTCATCTGCATGCGCTTCGATGACAACTTTGAACGGATGCTCCGGATTAATGACGCCCACAGCGCTGCCATAAGGATCCGTAAATGTACTGTCCACATAGGGCTTAATATAATTTAACCAAAGCTTTTGACCACTGGTCTCAAAGCCGACAGGAGAGGCATTGTTGATATATTCCCCTAAAAACTGCCAGGCCGGTGCATTAATAGTTTCACTCTTTGACTTATTAACTACTTTTGCTTTGATTTTATCTTTTTTAACTTTTGCCATATAATTACTTTTAGTTGCCAAATTTAGGACTTTTAACGGAACCACAAATAAGCAATAATACCACATATACCCTTTAAAAGCATGAGTCCGTCAATGACCATCAGATAAAATAAAATCGGCTTGCGACGATGCATAGAATAGGCGACACCGAGTAACACTACAAAGGGGATGGTATTAAACCATGTTCGGGGCATATTAAAATGCTGGTCGGATGAAAACCCCCATAGCGCAATCAATCCAATGGCTATTAGGGGGAGTAAAATCCTGAAAATGGTCTTTCTGAGTCCGACACGGACCACAAAAGTTTTTAACTGCCGGTTATAGTCATCTGCATAATCTTTAATATCGAACATGATACAAAGCACGGAAATATACATCCAGTTTTTTACCAGTAACCAGAGCGAAATCACCGAGATCTCGTAATGCTGGTTAATTTGCCATCTATAAAACATCACCGGATAGATCGTCACAGCACCGGCCCAAACGAAACCAATTATAAACGGTTTAAGCCAACCGGTTCGCCGAAGGTTGATTTTAATGAATGGAAAATAATCATTACCATAATAAAAAAAGGCAACAAAGGGTACAGCCAGGAGCATTAGCCATTCACTTAAGTGCAGACTGAATATCTCATGAAATTCTATGACGATTAAATACACAGCAGATGCCAGTGCAATTATGGTGAAAAGCAATTGTGTTATATTGACCATCAGGTAGTTACGAATATACCAGTGGGTACGCAGATTATAATAACTATTGGTCGTCAGGGCAGTACGAGGCGTCGCCTTTCTCGATAAAGCGCCAAAAAGATTGAGCTCTCCTAAATAAGCATAGGTATAATACACAATGGTTCCGCTTACAAGCAGTATATAATAAGCCGGCGTATTCAAAGGCACCCCTTGCTGCAGGGAAGCTTCCATAGACAAAGCCACTGTGCAAAGCGCATAAAAGTAATTTCCAAAAAACACAAATTCTGTCAACTTCTTTTTCAAGCGATTGGAGTTAAGGCTGCGGACCCATTCCGCAAATGATGAAAAGT
>DATJDF010000404.1:0-6613 GCA_035497555.1 Arachidicoccus sp.
AAGTAAAGTTTTTATATCATAATTGGCCTGATAAAATTTATCTGCCAATAAATTAATTCTCTTTTCATCTGGCTGATCATTTACCAGGAACCCGTAAAGCTTACCAGTAATATGTCTTGCAGTCGCTTTATGATCTAATAACATCCCCAACACTTCTTCCCCGGAGAAAAGCCCGGTTTTACCTAAAAATGTTTTTTGCCCTTCATCATGAAATTTCTTCCTTAATATAAAATCACCTTCTTTGGTAAAGGACCAGCCAGTGAATGCACGCGAACCTTCTTTGACATCCCTTTCAGTGTAATTACCGCGTCCCATCGTAAAGAGTTCCATCACCTCCCGGCCAAAATTCTCATTAGGATGCGCTTTCTTGTTTTTCTGATTATTCAAAAACTGCAGCATGGCGGCACTCTTGGATACATTAATCAACAATGTCCCAAAATTCCCAACTGCCTGTTCCCGTATAATCTGAAGTAACTGTTCCTGGTGATTGACATTCTGGATACGGCATGCAAAATGGCCATGCCAGAATAGGGCCATTTTCTCCCTTAATGGGCAGTCGCCGGCAAACATCTCCTGTAACCAGCTTTCATTCAGGTTCCGGATTCCGGTTCTGTTGAGATTTGAGCGTTGACGTCGATAAGCCTTCTGGGCTACGACGTCAGCCTCTTTACCTGGCGGCGATAAAGTCAGTAGTGTTTTTGACTGCGGGGCAGAAATCCGTTCAGGCGCTTTGTCATTTGCTTTAAGTAAATCCACCACAACCTCTTGGATGCTTTTACCTTCGTCCGGCAAAGGATCGCCAAATCCGGCGCGCCAGCTTAAATGCTGTAATAGTTTTTGACGGGGACTCATTTTTATGAAATTTTAAAAACCATTTCATTCTCTATAGGACCAACAGTAGGAAAAATATAAATATCATTCCTTTAACCTTATAACCCTATGATTTTTTCAGCAGGAGTAAATTTTCTATTTGTGAATTTACATCTATTTAGCAAAACGATGTAAAAATATTTTTCTGACCGGCTTAGCCTCAGACACTTTGCTCCCAAATAACATTCCATAACCTAAACATAATGTTGTACAGAGCCTGCTTAGCATCATAGGTAGTAATTTAGCGGCTTGTTTCGAAATTAAAATAAACGCAGTACAATGGAATTTATAATTTTCAACAATAGTGTGCCTATAAAACATGTCCCACCTTCTGAACAAAATATATTTTTGCACTAAATAAGTTGTCCGGGTTTGTACAGGCCTTTTTTGTTTATTAGAATGAATTTACCTTAACTTTGAAATGGCTGGGATTATGCCAGGCTTACCAGTATCGAAGAAACATGTCACAACAACCACCATATACGGAACAGGAACTACTAACACAGCTAAAGGCGGGTGATGCGCATGCATTTACAAGGTTATATCATATGTATAGTAAGCAGTTATACCTTACGATCTTCCGGTTGGTTAAATCAGACAAAATAGCCGAAGAATTATTACAGGAGCTCTTTGTCAAACTATGGGAAAAACGGGGCGGCTTAACCATCCAATCCAATATTGGCGGATACCTTAACCGAATGGGCGCCAATCTTGTATTTGATTTCTACCGGAAAGCCACAAAAGATCAATTAGCAAAAGAGCAGCTTATCGCCTTTTTCAGCGACGAACAAACCGATCATCAACCTGCCCAAGAGCTGGAGACAGAGGCAGATACAGTTAATCAATTAGTTACACTAATGGAACAATTGCCGCCACAAAGAAAAAAAGTTTTTGAACTTTGCAAGATTCAGGGAAAATCTTATCAGGAGGCCGGTCAGCAGCTGGGAATTTCCGTTTCCACCGTAAATGATCATATTGTCAAGGCAACCCGTCTTCTTCGCACGCAATTAATTGAGAGAAATTCATTTTCAGCATTGCTTCTATTATTGCTTTTAACCGGCTCACCGACTTTTTAAAAAAATATTTTTTTCAAGCAGATGGAACCCTGGTTTAGCGCGTCTTTATAAAAAAGCATCTCTTGAATAAAGACGAGTTATATCTTTTAATTGAATTGTTGTTTAAAAAACTCATTTCAGGACAGGCGTCCCGGAAAGACATGCTGCAGCTCCTTGAATTTCTTGAAGCCCATCCTGAATTAGCCGCTGAATTCAAAATGCACCTATTCCAGTATTTTGAAGGACAGCAACAACACGCCACCGCTACGGAGAAAAATACAGGTACGGAATTAGATATCAACACTTTGCATGACCCTGCATTACAGCAAAAGCTGGAAAACAGCTTGGAAGAGATCGGGCGCAGAACGGGCTTATTGGCAGAAAACAACAAATATAGGGCAACGGATGAAAATCTGCAGAAAGCGAAGCTTGCCTATTCAATCACTGAAGACACTACAGAAGCTCCATTGTCCTTTCAGCCATCCGGAAAGCCTAGAAATTTACGGATACTGCGCGCTGTTAGGTGGCAATGGGCCGCCGCGGCCATAGCTTTGCTGATTGGTCTGGGTGCAGGTTTCTACTATATCCAAAGCAACCTGAATACCAGGCCACAAATTACGGTCAAAAATACGCCTTCGCAAATACTGCCCGGTATCCAGGCAGCAACACTCACTTTGAGTGACGGTAACACAATACAACTAGACAGCACAGCCGAGCAGCAGGTTCGCTTTGACGAGCAGGTTCTGGCGCGCAATAAAAATGGCCAATTGCGCTATGAACAGCAATCAGGAACTGCATCAACTGAAGCGGTAATCTATAATACACTGACTACGCACAAAGGCAACCAGTATAAACTGATACTGCCTGATGGCACCAAAGTATGGTTGAATGCAGAAAGCTCTATCCGGTTTCCTACTTCATTTGACAATGCCCCCAGACTCGTATCTATTACAGGTGAAGTCTATTTTGAAGTTGAACATAACCCGCGTAACACCTTTAAAGTCCGGGTCAAAGGGCAGACGATTGAAGATTTTGGTACGATATTCAACGTCAATGCCTATGACAATGAGCCAGGCATTAAAACAACACTGATCGAAGGTTCCATTGCCGTGAATAACACGAAACTCCATCCGGGTGAACAGGCTTTGGTTGCCACGGATGGCAGTCTTACACTCCGTAAAGGAGTAGACCTGGATGAAATCATCGCCTGGAAAAATAATATGTTTTTATTCCATCAGATGGACATGAAGACCATACTCCGTCAGGTGGCCCGTTGGTACAATGTATCTATTGATTATCAGGGAAAATTTGATGAGACATTTACCGGTGGCATTTCCCGGCAAACAAACTTATCCGAAATTTTAAAAATTCTAAGTTATTCAGATAAAATAAAATTCACTGTCCATGATAGAACAATTACCATTCAGCAAAAATAATCCATAGGCATTTATATAAAAAGTCACTTCAGCGTGCAGGCCGAAGTGACCGAAAATTTGAATTAACCTGATAGGTTCCAGAAGAATTCTTATCCATTAACCCAAACTCACGTAAAGGTATGCATTTAAAACATTATCCGGCGCATTCGCACCCGCGAATTGCTGCAAAAAAAATGATGCGGATCATGAAGTTAACCGTCCTGTTGTCATTGGTTTTCAGTATATGTACATTCGGAAAAGGCATTAGTCAGAAAATAACCATTCAGGCAAATAATGTCACATTGAGGCAAGTTTTCAGGGCCATCGAGCGCCAAAGTGATTTTCATTTCTTCTATGCAGACGAAGACCTGAAACTGACAAAGAAAATCTCCGTGGATGTCAAAAACAAGGATCTGCGTGAAGTATTGGACCAGTGCTTCCGCCAGCAACCGCTGAGCTATTCCATCGTTTCCAAAACGATTATGGTAAAGTTCAAGTCAAATATTGATTTAACCCACCAAGGTGAAAAAACGCCGCAGGATACACTGATCCGGGGAAGCGTTCATAATGAAATCGACGAACCACTTTCAGGCGTAACCATCCAGGTAAAAGGAACAGGCCAGGGAACAGTGAGCGCAGCAGATGGTCAGTTTACGATTCAGGTTGGTAAACTGACGGACACTTTAGTGATCCGTTATGTTGGCTACGAGGATGAAATGCGACCACTCAATAACCGGACAGCAATAAATATTCAATTAAGAGCAAAACCCTCCTCACTGGAGGAACTGGTAGTCGTTGGTTACGGTACCCAGAAAAAAGAGAACCTGACAACAGCGGTCACCCAGATTACCGCAAAAGAACTCGATACACGTCCCCTGCCCAATGTAGCCAGTGCCTTACAGGGACTACTGCCTGGTCTAAACATCCAGTCTAATACTGGTAATCCGGGTGACAACCCGGACATTAATATCCGCGGCTTTAACTCTCTTAATGGTGGCGGGCCGCTTATCTTAATTGACGGTATTGTGGGAGATATTGATAAAGTCAACCCTGCAGATATAGAAACCGTATCTGTACTGAAGGACGCTGCTTCCTCAGCAATTTATGGCGCCCGGGGTGCATTTGGCGTTGTGCTGATTACGACCAAAAACGGGAAAGCCGGGGATATGGCTGTAAATTATTCCAATAATTTTGCCGCCACCAAGCCAACTACCCGTACTGATTTCATTTCTGACCCCTATGTCTATGGGAAAACAGTTGATGCGGCATTATTGGGTTACAATGGCACGAGCTATACAGGTTACGATGAGCAGGATTGGGAGATCATTAAAAAGGTAGCAGCAGGAGAAATAGCACCTTACAATGAGAAGCAGCCTGACGGCACTTATAAATTTTATGGCAATACGAACTGGTATGATTATTTATTCCGTGAGTGGCAGCCCAGCCAGACGCATAATCTTTCCATCTCCGGCGGAACAGATAAATTACATGGCTATCTGTCCGGCCGTTACTATAAAACAGTAGGCATACAAAATATTGTGACTGCACCGCTGACTAAATACAACCTCAAAGCCAATCTGACTTTCAAAGCCAACAGCTGGTTGGAAATATCTGATAATATTCAATACAACACCACCGAACAGATGGAGTATGGCGGTTACAGAAACGGCTGGGGTGGCATCTGGAGTACCACCACCTGGTATAACCTATTTCCGTTTTATCCAAATAAGATTGACGGGATACCGTTTGATTTTACAGGTGGCGGTGCTCAGGGAGCCCTGGAAAGTGGTGGTAACTGGAAAAAGACCTTCGAAGAGCAGTTTATCAACACCCTGGGTGCTAAACTCACCCCTTTGAAGGATATGGTTATTAATTTCAATTACAGCAACAGGATCAACCATGTATTGAATACCACCCGGATGAATACATTTGATTTTCTGACAGGAGAGCAGGTTGCGCTACAAACCGTGGGGGTTAACCGCCTGACGGAAGACCGTGGCCGGGGAGATTACAGAGCGCTTAACCTCTACGGAACCTACGGACGTGCAATAAAGGATCACCATTTTAAATTGATGTTAGGCTACAATCAGGAGAATTATGTATCTGATAATATCACGGCTGAACAAGGCGGACTTTTATTTAATGATCTAGCCAACCTGAACCTGGGCACAGAAATATTACGCGCCGATGGTTCAGCCACGCTTTGGGCAGTAAAAGGTTATTTTGGTCGGTTTAATTATGATTATAAAAATCGTTATTTATTGGAGATCAATGCCCGTTATGACGGTTCCTCCAGATTTCCGACGCAGAGTCGCTGGGGTATGTTCCCTTCGATTTCAGGTGGCTGGTATGTGAGTAAGGAAAATTTCTGGGCGAATTTGAAAAATGCAGTGAGTACCCTTAAATTCAGGGCCTCTTACGGTAAACTGGGCAATCAGAATGTAGACCTTTATACCTTCTCGGAAATTATGGGACTGGGTCAGAGTAACTGGCTGGTTGATGGAACGAAACTTAATTACGCCGGTATCCCGGCGCCTCTGCCCAGCTCGGTTAGTTGGGAAAATACAAAGACAGTAGATTTTGGCGTCGACCTGGGCTTTCTCCAAAATAAGATTACAGCCACATTTGACTGGTATCAGAAAAACACGGACGGCATGTACCTGCCAGGTCAACCCCTGCCCGCTGTGTTCGGGGCAGCAGAACCGAAAGAGAATATTGCCGGTCTGCGCAACAGGGGCTTCGAATTAAGTATCGGCTACAACGACCAATTTAACCTCGGCGGTTCACCACTCCATTTGAACCTCACTGCCAGTCTGTACAATTTCAAGGGCATTATTACTAAATACCCAAATCCTAATGGCATTATGAGCAGTTTCTGGGAAGGTCAGGAACTGGGACAGATTTGGGGCTATCACATCGACGGTCAGTTCCAGTCTGATGCAGAGGCGAAAGCATACCAGGACCAGTTTGCCAACCCGACCAAGGATTTGGGTCAGGTATATAAATACATCATAAATACGATCCAGAATACGGAATGGAAGGGGCTGAAAGCCGGAGATGTAAAATATGTTGATTTGGATGGTGACGGTTCAATTGATAAGGGTGACTATACGCTGGCAGATCACGGAGATATAAGGCCTATCGGCAATGCCATGCCTAAATTACCATTTGGATTCACCCTCAGTGCTGATTGGAAGAATTTTGATTTATATGTGGCTGGCACAGGCGTAATGCACCAGGACTGGTATCCGACAGGTGATATCTTCTGGGGTA
>DATJDF010000405.1:0-5575 GCA_035497555.1 Arachidicoccus sp.
AAAATACAAGTTGCACTTTACAATAATGAACCGGTTGGCGTTTGTGCACTGATCAGAATGGATGACCCGGATTATGATTACGAACTGGCAAAAATGGCTGTTTCGCCCAGCGCACAGGGAAAAAACATTGGTTGGCTACTCGGCCAGGCTGCCATTAATACAGCTAAGGGATTGGGAGCATCCAACATCTACCTTGAGAGTAATACCCTTTTAAAACCTGCTATTAATTTGTATCAGAAATTAGGTTTCAAAAAAATAATTGCCAGGGCAACTCCCTATGAACGTTGTAATATACAGATGGAATTGAAATTGGATTTTTAAAATATTCCATAAAAGCTATATAAGTTTATATAAATGTTCTTTGTGAAGATCAATAGTCTGCAAAAACAGGAGTTTGTGAAACTGCTCCTGTTTTTGTACAACAAAAGCGGCAATTCCGCATAATTTTTTATCTTTTGTCAGAAATTAATTTCAGGTCATAAAACCTAAAGAGGTGATCAGGTATTCAAGGAAATATCAAGGTTCAAAATAAAATTCCATTACCTTTATTGACCAACCCAAAGACAATGGAAGTGCATGATTTTTTAAACAAGACAATTTTCGACTACACTGATGATCCAAAGATCATGGAGGATGTCGTTGGTTATCCCGTGAACGAGAAAGACTATATGGAAGATATTAAATCATCCTCGCCAGACACGCCGATAGTACATCTCTGTGATTATGCAGAACTGGTGGGCAATCGTGAATTACACAATGCCACAGACAAATACCTCAAAGCTCATTGGCCGGATATTTATTTCATTACAGGAAATTAAGAGGCAGTGGATTATTTATTGCATTCGGGTGCTACTTATTTGACATGGTTTATCATTGGGTAATGAGTTTATCCTATATTTAGTGAGGAAAGCAACTATTTCTGATTTTATCAATTTGATCAACAGGACTTCCTATATCGTGTCGGTCCAAAATTACTTAGACTAGCTGGGAAGAAATATTCCAAATACGATTTTTTTCCTATTTTGACTGCAATAGATATCGGTATTACAGCAAGGTTTAATAATCAAAAAGAGTCTCAGTTAATGAGACTCTTTTTGATTATTAGTGACCGCGTCAGGATTCAAACCTGAAACCTCTTGATCCGTAGTCAAGTGCTCTATTCAGTTGAGCTACGCAGCCTTCCTATAAAGGAGTGCAAAAATACGCATTTAATAGAAACTACCAAATCATTTTAAAAAATAATGACATTTTTCTTCAATTAGTAGATTGATTTACAACCTTTAGGCAGGGGACTATCTGTTTATATTTAACAAGCCTTGCTGTACAATATTGTCATAATAATTATTGATCTCAAAATATCCTTGCGGACCGAACATATCCTTCGCTAAAAAGGCTTTGAATTTTTCCAAAACATTTATCTTGGCTACCTCAGTGCTGCTTCGAAGATCTATGGAATCTAACTTAGCAAATTCACCAAGTGCCAGCCAAATATTGTCATTGGGCAAGGAAGACTTAAATAGCTCCGTTACAGTCTTTAAACTATCCAGAGAAGCTCGATGTTCCATATAATATAAAAAAGTAAAACGCGTAAGTGTGCCTTTCAGAAATAAATCGAGCACATTTGAGGGCAGCTTTGTAGAATCATAAGCTATCTGGACATCTGGAGTTATACCACCACCCCCATACACCGTATTTCCTCTAGGGGTTTTATAGGCTTTCCCTTTCGGTGAAGAAGTGTCTCCAAGGACGGTTTCACCACTATGAAACCGTTTGGTCAATTCACGATGATAATTTTCTACATCTTTTTCATAAGGCTTCTGAATATTACGACCAAGCGGTGTATAATATTTCGCTACCGTCAATCGCAATGCACCTCCATTTGTCAGGTTGAACTGATCCTGTACCAATCCTTTCCCAAAAGTCCTTCGACCAATTATAGTAGCTCTGTCCCAATCCTGGAGTGCACCGGCAAGCACCTCACTTGCCGAAGCGGTAGTTTCATCTACCAGAACAGAAAGTTTAAGATCTTTATAGATGCCGTCTCTTTTGCAGCGATATTCCTTTTTCCCAACCCTTGCGCCCTCAGTGTAGACAATTAATTGTTGATCTTTCAAAAATTCATTGGCAATTTCTGTAGCTGCCGTAAGTACGCCGCCATTGTTTCCCCGTAAATCGATCAAGAGTTGCTCCATTCCGGCTTTTTTAAGCTTCTCAAGTGCCAGCATAAATTCACGGTAAGTGGTTTCAGAAAACTGATTAAGCTTCACATAACCCGTTTTATTATCCAACATATAAGCAGCGTCCACTGAATAAATGGGGATTAAGGCTTTATGCAAAGTGGCTGTAATCAACTGGTTTTTGCGTTTGAGTAAAACCTTGAATTTACTGCCGACAACTTTCTGAAGAATATTTACGACACCCAGTTTATAACGCGTAGGTCCAGATAATTGAATCGTATCGTTAAATTTCAGAAATTGATCCCCTATTTTAATGCCCGAAAGGTCAGCGGGGCTGCCTTTAACCACATCCGTAATGGCAACCGTATCCTTAATCACTTCAAAACCGATACCAATGCCGACAAAACTACCTCTTGTCCGATCATTAATCTCTTTTAATTGCCCTGCAGAAATATACACGGAAAAAGGGTCCAATTGCCCAAGTAAGCTATTTATTGCCTTCATTTCAAGAGAATCCTGGTCCGTGCCCTTGACATACATCCGATCGATAATATTGACCACCTCACTTATCGCTGTATTTTGTTTATTGGCAACAAATGAGTCCGGGCCAATGGTGTCCTTTCTTAATTTGTATCCAATCGCCATTCCAAGGACGACCATGATGGATAATAAAAACGGAAGCCACAGTTTCAGATTTTTTTTTCTCATGAAATTTTTTAAATTATAGGCCGTGCGAAGTTCCTATTTTTTAATCAGAAAACATTCTTAATTATCTATGAGAAAATTAACATTAAAAAAATGTTGATAACCTATAAATTATATTTAACTTAGGTGAAAGATTAAATCTATAAATAATATTAGATATGTCAGTCAAACTCGTTGCTGATAACGGTTCTACTAAATGTAGCTGGATTCTCCTGGATAAGGGCAATATAAAAAAGATATCCACGGAAGGGCTCAGCCCTTATTTCCATACTGAGCAGGAAATAAGGACGATATTAGAAAAAAAACTCATAAGCAAGCTTTCCGATCTTAAAATAGACCAAGTTTACTTCTATGGCACTGGACTTGCCGATCCGAATTACAAAAAAATGATGAAAGCCATTTTTAAGTCGCTTTTCCCAGACGCCAAAGCTGAAATAGATACTGATTTAATGGGGGCCGCAATTGCTACTTGCGGCCATTCAAAAGGAATGATTTCGATTCTTGGAACCGGAAGCGGTTGTGCCTATTTCTCCGGCACTAAATTAAATAAGATTCAAAATGGGCTGGGGTTTATACTTGGCGATGAAGGAAGCGGCGCTTATTTAGGCAGAAAGGTAATCCAGTATTTCCTTTACAACACTTTTGATGACGAACTCATGCATCGATTTAACTTAAAATACGAGACAGATCGGGCAGAAATCCTAAGACAGATTTATGCTGGCCCTACCCCGAATCGATACATGGCCTCGTTTTCCCAGTTTCTGGCAGAAAACCGCGGCCATTATATGATAGAAAATATATTAGAAGATGGATTAAATGACTTCATCAATCAACATATTTACAAATTCAGAGAAGCCTGGACCTCACCACTCCACTTTGTTGGCAGCGTGGCCTATGCCTATAGAGATGTTTTAAAAGAACTCTGTAGCAATTATGAACTGGAATTAGGGACAGTCCTTAAAGAACCTATTGTTGGATTAGAAAGTTTCTACCGGGAAAATTAAATCAGCATTGAATATCAGCCTTCAACCGGCTCCTCCAATTGTGGTTTATGGCCGACAGCCGGTGGGAATCCATTTTTCTGATCCTGATACTTTTGCCATACACGTGCCTGTTTACGGTACTTTTTATGTTGTTTTTTACGTTTTCCCCACCATATAATAAATCCGGTCACGGGAAGTGAGGCGCAGACAAGACTCACCAGAAACGCTATTATTTTTCCAATAAGTCCCCCTATTGCGCCAACATGGATATCATAATTCATCGCAAGCACTTTTTCACCAGCATTCAGATCCTTGTACTCCAGTTTCCCAACTTCATTCCCGGTATACTGATCAAAATACAACTGATTGGCATGATAGTAAGTGCTTTTATGTGTATAAGCGGAAAAAACCATCGGCGCAGCTTTGTCAGCCACCGGATTTGTCGAATACCGTCTGGCAGCAGGATATTTGCTTTTGGTCAAAGCAAAAGCCTTATCTACCGGGTTGGTTAAGCTGGCGGTGGCCGTTGTGTCAGAAGCGTATGCCGGCCGCTGTACCGGCTGCGTACTAAGCGTCGAGGTCGCATAAACCGCTTTTTGGAACCACCTGAATGAAAATACCATCCCAGTCAGACCAATAATAAGTGCGATCAGAAAGGTATAAAAGCCCAAAACATTATGCAGATCATAATTCAGTCGCTTGAATTTTGCCTTCCACCTTACCTTAAAACTATTATCAATATGTTTTTTCTTCCATCTTTTTGGAAACCACATAATTACACCGGTAATCAACAGGATCACAAAAATTAATGTGGACCAACCGACTATAGGCTGTCCGTACGCATCATTAAGATACAAGCTCCAATGTATATACTTTACAATCACAAAGAAGTTTTTCATGTAATTTATCTCTCCGGTTACCACCCCTGTATAGGGATTGACAAATACGGACTCGTAAACCTTAATTGTACCGGGGAATGTGATGGCATTTTTATCCCCAGGGACATAACTCATAAATTCCCATGAGCGGTTCCTGTCGGCGTATGTATTAATATAGGTAATGGGCCGCTGTATCCCTAGGGCGGTCTTAGCTTTTTCAGTGAGGGTACTAAGTGGCAAAGCCGCCGTCTGCGCAGACGGCGGTTGCACAAATAGTTCATCCTTATGTACCCAATTAGTGATCTCTTCCTGGAAAGAAAACAGGCAGCCGGTAATACTGACAATCAGTACAATAATTCCCGACACCAAGCCCAACCACAAGTGGAGCCAGGTGATGGCACGGTTTACCTTTGATTTCTTATTTATCGGCATAACATGCTGTTTGTGGTTTGCGATATACTATCCTAAATATATTATTTTTTTCAATACTTACCTAAAATCTATAGGCCACACTTAATTTAAAATTTCTTGGGGCTTCCACCTGATAATAATAAAAACTGCTATATGGAGATCCGGAATAAAGATATCTGTCCAGGAGATTATTTACATTCAGATTAACGGACATCTTCTCACCTTTCCAGAACAATCCACCATCCATTCTAAAATAGTCTGGCAAATTCTTCTGGTTTTCAGCAGCCCAGGACCAGGTGCTTCTGTCACCCATAAAGGTAAAACCACTCGCAATACCAAATCCGGATAAAGCTCCCTTGCTGAATTTGTAAGTTAACCAGCCATTAGCAACGTGTTTTGAGAACCCGGTCAGCGGTTTGCC
>DATJDF010000406.1:0-5105 GCA_035497555.1 Arachidicoccus sp.
ACAAAAAAGCGTGGCATAAAATATACTGGGAATGCTGCGCCGCTGGTCGAGGAGATGAATATCTTTACCAAAAAAAGCGAATATCTTCTGGATCCCATCAATTATTTGGATAAACTAGCAGGAAAAACGCCAGAGCAATACAAATCGTTTTTCCAAAAATACAAAAAAAAGGAAGAGGCATTTCTCGACTCTATCTATCGTGCTAAATCCATAAGCCCAAAAACATTCCAAATACAGAAACTAAATATTCATTATGCCATTGCAAGTTACCTGCTTAGATATACTAATATTATTCAAAATGCCAATTCGAGAAATAATATGTTATATATTCCATCCAAACTAGGGCGCACCTATTATGATTTCCTTCAGAATTTGGATGATAATTTGGCTCCCATTGCCCCTTCGTATTTTGCCTTTATATTAGATGTGAGTGGAACTTCGGGTGCAGGCATGCTAATACCTGCACCTCCAAAACGTGATTATGAAATTCCCATACGATCAATTGATACCATTAATGACGTAATGAAAAAGATTCATAATAGAGCAGCTTATCTCGATACTCATGAGATCCAATTACTAGATTCATTCGATCTTTTCAAAAATAATGAATTAAAGAAGTCAGCTTTCATTAACCAAAATCGGGAGGCCTTTAATACGATCATTGAAAAATGTGCTCCACTCACAGTATTCCAAGTAATTATTCCCTATGTAACTAACTACTTTTGCGGTACATTTAATTGGAGGCCTGGGGTTAGTACCGATTTAATGTATCCGGCAAATGGAGCACGCGAAATAATGAACCAAAATATTACGTTACCACCTGAGTATTTTGATCTAAAATATGGGTTTTTTCATAATTCATTCATTGCAAATTATACAAAGGGTTACAATCCAGATTTAAAACGTAAAATAGCAATTCAGAATGAACAAGAAGGCAAAAATAGTTGGAATCATATAGATAAAAATGGGATCCTCTCTATTGACACAACTGAACGCGACGGACTCACGCTCATCTTTATCAATAAATATAAAAGATTCCCTCATGGAATTCAAGAAAAAATGGTCGAAGTCTTTTTCAAAGTCTATCCTGAAGAAAAGAAATTATACAATATCAAAGCACCAAATCAAGTAACCTTTTTGGTCGATCCAAATTTTAACGGTCTTGCAGCTACTGCAGATAGTTTAACTCGTTTTAATCCACACTGGTTCGAACAAAATCCAAAAGATTTTGATGTTGTTACTCATGAAGTAATGCATATTGTCCAGGCATATAAACTTTCACATTATCAACCTTCATGGGTAACAGAAGGGATAGCTGATTACGTTCGATTGACACTTGGCTTATATAACAAAGAAGGTGGCTGGTCCGTCCCTGACTATAATCCAAGTCAAAATTATAACAATAGCTATAGAATCACTGCCAGGTTTTTCTACTGGTTAGAAAAGCATAAAAAACAAGGAATTGTCAAAATCCTTGATGTAGCCATGAGAAATAACCAATATACTGATTCATTTTGGGAAAACCAAACAGCTGAAACAATAGATGATCTCTGGAAAGACTATGGGCTCAGCCCTTCAATCAAATAAGTATCCTAATGACGTAGTGGCCGCGGCTAACGAAGCCTCCATTATGCTAGGCCATTTTCATTATACCTTTACGGGCATAAAACCTACTGCAATGGACTACTTACGACATTAATGGGAATATGGTAACGGGTGCCAATAAAAAGATTTCAAGGATTGTCTATAATTATTTAAATTTACCTCAGCGTATGTAACGTTTACCGGGAAAAGAACCAAATCCTGCGTCTACGCTGCCACAGGTGGAGGATGTCCAGATCATGAAGTTCTGGTTCTAGTAACACTTGTGAAGTTCAAGGCACCCCCTCTGGGTGTTATTGCGGCGCCTACAATCGTCATGCCTGTATGTGTTCAGATGGACCACCAGGTTTAAATTAAAATTGAACGCTGACGTATCGTATTAACTTTTAGCGTAGGCATAGAATCGAGACTTAAGAAGAAGAAGAATTATTCTTCTATTCTTTAATATTGATTGACCGATCACTGCATATATTCCAATGTTTGCGATGTCATGTTGTCAATTAATTCAGTTGACAACAAATATCTAAGTTGGTTTTCCAATACAATAAATTTATTTATCACATGAAATTATTTTTTAAAATTATTCTCACCGTTACATTTATCATATTTCGGCTGCACTCCTTTGCAATGGACTCCACACGTGTCAAAATAAATTTCGATTCATTATTAAAGTTACCTTTAAACAAGTTTACAATTTGGATAAATGATGGTATCTATAAACATAAGGTAATACCAAAAAGTGAAACTAACTGGAAGGGTGAATTGTTTTCACCGTTTGGTCTCGTTGAAATTGACTACCATAATTCAGATACCAGCATTACTTTTAAAAAATTCTTTTTTAAAAAGGGGAATTGTTCTATTTATATAGACAAAACCTCAAATAGAGACAGGTTACACATTATTCCATCCTTTAATTTAGTCTCCTATGATATAATGGGCGGCAGCCTTCTTGACTCATTTACAAAAAAGGAATTTGACACATTAATTCATTTCTATCGTGTCAACAGGAAAAGGTTTGGAACAGATCCAATGTTAATTCACAAAACATTTCTATTAGGAGACACATTAAATTATAGGAAAATTGAATTTATCAAGCAATACCCGGATAGCTATATGGCATTCTGGATTTTTGCAACACATATCGCCAAATTAGATTTGTTTAAGCCGGATTCATTAATGAATATATACAATAATGTACTAACAGATAAATACAAAAATTCCAAAGCAGCCTCATATTTAGTTTCCTTGATAAAAAATAAAATAGCTATCGCTTCTAATGCAAATTTCCCTGACTTTTCTGTATCCGATTTAAGTGGAAATACATTTAATTTAAAAATGTTTAAGGGGAAATATCTATTGCTCCAGTTTTGGGCATCTTGGTGCACCCCTTGTTTAAAAGAGGTCCCTCTATTAAAAGAAATCAATAACAAATATAAGAATAAGGACTTTCGTATACTTTCAATTACTATAGATAAAGATTCAATAGCATTCCAAAAAGCAGTCAAGAAATATTCAATGGATTGGACTCAGATCTATGGAGATACAGTTCTATTTAATTCTTTGGGGTGGGGTGGGGTGCCGCAGATTTATTTAATTGATAAAGCTGGTCACGTCATTTACAATAGCACTATGATTAAGGATTTTGATTTAAATTTATTGAGAAAATTATTGTCTGAGAAATTAGATGGATAATTGGTTAATAATTCTATTTTATCATTTAAAATCACCCCAATATTGGTGGATTTGAGATAATAAGAAATCCCTTTTACCATGAGCAAATCTAATGTTTTCCCAAAGGAACGGCCGGTTTTATCTCAAATATTAAACCTGATAAAGCTCTATCAAAAGTACCTTATCGGATGCCAATACAAATCGGAGTTATTTGTTTTATGCCACAGTTTACGAGAAGTTGATTGGACTATATCATTCATTTTTTTCGGACAGCCGATTAAAGGTTTAAACATCCGGAATTTGAAAATAATAGACAATACCACTATAACCTTAGTGGACTTCTATCAGGTGTGGGCCGCAATAGTAAAGATGGAGGCAAAAAGAAAGAGGGTCCAAGGTGCATACTTTAATGGATGCTTTTAGTGGTGTTGCAGAATCTGCTCGTATGACTGCGGCAAAGGGGCATGATACGCGATTTCTATATTATCTGGATCTTATTATAATGTGTCATCTCCTATACTGGAAGCTAATAGTTATTATCCCTTCGGATTAGAGCAGAAAGGGATTGGGGTTGGTAAGGAACTACGGGAAAATTTAGAGCTAGATCAGTTTGATTATGGGGCTAGGATTTATGATGCACAGATCGCAAAATGGCGTGTGCTGAATCTGTTAGCTTAAAAAAGCAGAAAAGGGTCGCCGAATAATTACGCCTATGACAACTCAATAAGGTTTATTGATCCGGATCGGATGGAGTCTTATGCTTATGGAATAGTTAAGGCATTCAAGCAGCTAAGGCTGATTGCAAATTCAAAGAGATGAGCGATCAAGACGATAATGATGCTGACAAGAAAACACCAAAAAACAACCGAAATATTCATTAGTGCCACATTAACCAGGAATTTGGGTGCGATTAAGACATTCAAATAGTCTTAATGCGTCAGTTCTGACACCCTGCGGCCAACCGCAATTGTAGTCAGTAAGCACCAGGGCGCTAATTTCGGTAACCAATTACAGGACACCTACATTTTGATCAATTTGATAGTTAAACAACTAACCTAAGTTTGGCCAATTGAATTAATTTGGCTAATTGCCAGTAGCAAGGGAACTTTGAAGCATTAAAATATTGCAACCCATGCTGGACGCACTCATTCGTCATATTCAAAAATATGTTTCTTTAACGAAAGCAGAGCAGGACATCCTGCCTGATTTCTTCAAATCGGTACAGGTTCAAAAAAAAGAGATCCTGCTTAGAGAAGGTAGTAGCTGTCAGGAGCTGTTTTTTGTTGAAAAGGGCTGCCTCCGTATGTATTTTATTGACGAAAAGGGCCGTGAACAAATCACCCATTTTGCTATCGAAAACTGGTGGTTAACGGATTATAGTGCATTTGGCACAGCGCAGCCGGCAAGTTTTTCCATTCAAGCCGTTGAAGACACTACTCTCATCCGGATCCACCACCAAAAACTTACTGCCTTGTCTGTAGAGCTCCCTATTATTGATAAGTACCTACGACTCAATTTACAAAAGGCATATGGCGCTGCACAATCGCGTATAAAAATGATCTACGCATTATCGAAAGAAACGGTTTTTAATGATTTCAACCGAAAATTCCCTGATTTTGTACAAAGAGTGCCCCAATATATGCTAGCCTCCTTTCTGGGATTTACACCAGAATACCTGAGTGAACTCAGGAAAAAGATAAAATAGTATACCACCCATCAGTAGTGATAGCTTTGTTACTACTCAGCTAGGCCGTGGCCTTGGTTAGAGCTTCGGGGTTCATAGACTCGCCCAGTGGCGACGCCTCCTCGCGTTTTTGTTTTAAGGCCGACTG
>DATJDF010000407.1:0-4541 GCA_035497555.1 Arachidicoccus sp.
ATTTTAGGTATGATGCATGAATAATCCGAATAAAAAATTGATTGTATTTTTTAAATTAAATAGTCCAGACAGCTATGTTAAGTGCAACCATCCGTAAAAACGATAAAAGAGCGAAACGATATATAGGCGTATTTTCCATTATTGTATTTTGTATAATAGTCGCCCTGGGTAAGTTTAAATTGACCCATGTTGATCTTGGATTTGATCCGCATGTATTCGGTTTAATAGGGGCTGTCACCAATACAATCGTTACGGTCATACTGATTACTGCGCTTATTGCTGTCAAAGGCAAACATTATCTACTGCACAAACGGCTAATGATTACGGCGCTTGTACTTTCTGTTCTATTTTTATGCGCTTATATTTGCCATAATCTATTTGCAGGTGAAACTAAATTCGGTGGAACCGGTATGATCAGGACCGTTTATTTTGTCATACTGTCTACACATATATTACTGGCTTCAGTTATGCTGCCCATCATTTTATATACGGCTTACAGGGGTTTAACCGGCGAGTGGGATAAACATAAAAAGATTGCTAGGATTACCTGGCCGTTATGGTTATACATCGCGATCACCGGACCCGTGATTTACTGTATGATAAGCCCGTATTATTCCTGATTTAGGCTATGAATTTTGAATGATAAATTCGAATCCACTTTGCACAAAGACGGGTTAAAGTAGAAATAGAAGAAGAGAATAGCAATTAAGCTAAGACAAAGAGACGAAGGATATTTCCTGCTAATTCGCCGTTTTTGCTAACTCGATCATCATAGATAATTCTTTTGCCAGCCCCTGGGAGTCGCCGTCAAATCCAACAGCTGTAAAGCGGATATTACCTTCTTTATCCAGCACAAACTTTGTAGGGATGCCCGTCACACCATAAGCACTTACCGTATTATAAGCTGATTTCTCCGTATCTTTCGGAGTATCTAACAGAACGTGAAAGCTGTATTTTCCATTTTCCATTACTTGGTGCACTTGTTCCAGTCGCTCTTTCATCGTAGGTTGATTCTCCCAAGTATCAATGAATAAGAAGGCGACATCGGGATCCTCTTTATATTTATCTAATGCACTTTGCATCCCGGGAAAGGACATTTTACAAGGGCCACACCAGGTTGCCCAAAAATCAATGACAACCACTTTTCCTTTCAGCCCGTCAAGCGTTATTTCCTTTCCTTCCAGATTCTTTAGTGTGAATTGATGTCCCGGGGTTTTGAACATTGTATTTCTCATTTCATCTAACCGGGCCTGATGGGCCGTACTTTCCAGTTTGTCATAATAGGCGGCAAAGCCGCTGTCTGTATTATTTACCTTCTTGTACGCCTCATTAAGCAGTGTTTTAATTTCATCATTTCCTTTGCCAGCTTTGGTAAAGGCGGCTGCTTTTTCAAGTGCAGCTCCGTCGTCCTGATTGGCTAGTAAATATTTTACCAAACGCATATTCATATCCGGATCGCTCCCTAAGCCGGGAACTGCTTTTTGTTGGATGTCCAGTGCATCTTTAACTTTACCCTGCTGGAACAATAGGTATGCATAGGTGTCTGCCACCATGCCGTAATTGTTCTGGCAGACATTATCCCAGTTTGCTTTTGTATAATAGGAAGGACGGTCCTTTTTCATGTCCAGTGCGGCCTCCATTGCTTTTTTTGCCAAATTGGCGCCAAGTTCCAGACTATCTTTATTACCAGATTCTGCTATGGGCCAGGCGGCCGAATTATAAAGAGAGGAACGCATACTGTTGACGGTTACCTTATCGGCAAAGTCCTGGAATCTGGCTATATTTTTCTGCTCAAGAAATTTCTTGGCCACTATGTAGTAAAATTGTTGCTGATTTAAAATTTGACTGGGTTCAAATTGTGGGTAGGCAGCTACTAATGCCTGATAGGCCGTATACATTGAATCGGCCGTTGAATAATTGTACAATTTTGCGGCAGCATTCTTGGCCGATAAAAGCCCGTGCGGATAAAGCTCTAGATAAGAATCTTCGTAGGCGGATCGATTGGACCGGTCAAAATTTGACAGCGTTGTATACAATTGCATAATTGAATCGTCCGGAGCTTTTCTGTTGATTTTCCCCTGCCAGTCTTCCTTTAAATTATTCAAAAAATTACTATTGTCCTTGCTGTATAATCCTGCCATCAAATAATCCTGCCCATAAAATTCCTTTTGGTCAGGGTGTTGAGCGAATTCTTTTTCGTAAAGACTTACGGCTTTATCATAATTTCTTTTGATCCCCAGTAAGGAGGACATATTGCCATAAAAAACAGCGGCAGAACCGTAGGTCCCCAGTATAGGAAGATTGTCCTTATAGACATTAAAGATATAACCTGCATCATCATTGTGATCTATTAAATCTTTTTCCTTAAAAACAAGGGCGAAAGCCTGTGCTGAATCAGGTAGTGAAAAACTACCCAGCATTTTAGTACCCACCAGGGCATGGCCGAGCGACTCAGCATAGACACGATCCTCAACACTATAGTACAAAATACTTTCAAAATCAGGTCGCTGTATCAACTCACCTGAATATTGGAAACCTATTTTACGATGAACACGAGGCTGTTCCATACTCAATTCCAGGGTAGCCTTGTTTTGTGCCTGAATCGTTGCAGGGCAAATAAAGAGAAGCCCGATAATTGCCAATAAGAGTTTCTGCATAAAGCGCTATTTAAGTTAGTCCATTGTGATGCTGATAGCAAGTTAATGCTTTTAGTGCTTTTTTTAAAATTTTCTTAACGACCGGGATAGTGACAGGGATGGACCTGTTTTTGGCTTCATCTATCAAGGTAATATACATAATAATAAAGATGATAAGTCCTGTGCTGCGCAATTTATTTCCATTCCTAAAACTGCATCGGCTGTTTTCCAGAAGGTATGGACAATCAAAATAAGGATAGAAGTGGGTAGATGAGCAATTAGACAGTTCGAAGTCTGTGAAAAATACGATGTATAACAATTAAACACTTCCCTAATCTACAAAAGTTTCAATACTTATATTTTTCTTGTAATTTTTAAATAAACTGTGCCACTGTAATTTGAGTACACCCAGGATGCCTTCCTTAATAATCCCTTTACTCATTTTACTTGCACCATAAGTACGATCCTTAAAAGTAATCGGGACCTCGGTAATTTTAAATCCCAGTTTCCAGGAAGCAAATTTCATCTCAACCTGGAAGGCATAACCCACAAATTTAATGGCATCAAAATTAATGGCAGCAAGTACCTCATTACGGTAACAGACAAATCCGGCAGTTGGGTCACCTACCGGCATCCAGGTGAGCAACCGGGTATATAAAGCGCCTCCTTTAGAATAAATGCGTCTGTCCAGTGGCCAGTTTTGAATAGCACCCCCTTTTACGTATCGGCTACCAATGGCGACATCCGCGCCCCCTGTTTTGCATGCAGCATATAACCTTTCCAAATCGTCCGTGTTGTGTGAAAAGTCAGCGTCCATTTCAAAAATAAACGGGTATCCCTTTTGGAGCGCCCATCTGAATCCATGGATGTAAGCCGTTCCCAACCCGAGTTTTCCAGAACGTTCTTCTAAGAACAATTGGCCGGGAAATTCTGTGATTAATTCCTTGACAATCAAAGCAGTTCCATCAGGTGATCCATCGTCAATGACCAGGATGTGAAAGTTCAGGTTAAGTGAAAATACATAGCGAATAATATTGCTAATGTTCTCCTTTTCGTTATAAGTAGGTATGATGACGAGTTTCTCCAAAAACTAAATTTTGAGGCCCAAAATAAGGATTAAATATATATTAGTGACAGTTTTTCTGTTAAAGACCATTTATTTTTTCAAAAAGGTTTTATTTAGTATCTCACTGATCACCTGTTTGGTATGAAGTGAAAAATCGCCTTTCATCATCCAATCGTAGTATTGGGGCTCCTGCTTGAGTACAATATGGACAGCTTTCCCTTTGTGTTTCCCAAAATTGAAAATAATTTCTTCTCCTTTCCAAATGAATCGACGGGCCACATCTACAATTTTGTCCTCGCCTGTAAATTTGAGGATGCTGTCAAGTGAATTTCCGATGACCGGATATCTTTCTACCTGTGCTTTCAATACTTCCCATGTGGCAGTTACATCTGCATCGGCGCTATGTGCATCTTCCAGGGATTTATTGCAATAAAACTGGTAGGCCGCACTAAGCGTCCTGGGTTCCATTTTATGGTAAATTTTCTGTACATCGAGCAAGCGTCTCTTGTCAAAGGAAAACGCTACACCCGCACGCAGGAATTCTTCCACCAGCATAGGGATATCGAAACGGTTGCTATTATAGCCACCTAAATCACAATTATGCAAAAACCGATCAACATCTGTGGCAATCTGTCTAAAAGCAGGGGCATCTTTTACCATTTCATCACTTATCCCATGAATTTCTCTCGCTTCATCGGGGATAGGCATCTCGGGATTTACGAGTCTTCTGAACCTGGTTTCAGTACCATCCACGGCAACGCGTACAATGGCCAGTTCCACTATACGGTCCGTGGCTGGATTGATGCCTGTAGACTCAATGTCAAAAAAAGCTAATGGTC
>DATJDF010000408.1:0-4284 GCA_035497555.1 Arachidicoccus sp.
GAGGCATTCCATTGTTTATAGACATCAAAGACAAAATAAAACTAAATCTATTAACTACTCACCAATTTACTTCGGGGGTAACTGAACTGAATTACTCAGTGGACAAAAACTAACAATGAACCGCTAATCGAGTAGACAGCCTCACCCGATTTTTCACCGATGCAGTGTACTGAAATAGTCAAGACTTAATCTGACAGTATGAATCAACATTAAGGTTACCACACCTGGCCTAAAGGCAAGGACAACTCCTGAGATATAGAGCTGTAGATGGGGAAGGAACTGTTTGGACCGAAACCAAGTGGCTACTTTTTCTGAATTATGCGTAACCGGGCATCCAGTTAACCCACAATCGACCATTTTTCCCGAAATCCCAACAGCTATGGCAAAGAATAATTGAATTCATAGAAATGCTTTCCATCAGTAATGTTAATGGAGAGTTCTCCAGATAAGCCGGCTAATTCATTTGTACCCGAGCCCGGGACTACCACGATAGTCAGCGATGGTACACCTTTATTCATAATCCCTGAATGCTGTAAGACGAAACTTCCTTTTTTCCCTTGTAATACCCCTTCCACTCTTTCGATGGCCACATATCCTGCCGACTTCGGATCAGTCGTTTTTGCACTGAGCATTTGACCTTGCGTTACTCCCACAATATCTCCTTTGAATATTTTATCGATCGTCATTCTGAAAAGCATTGGTATTTCCCGGTCTGTCTGAGCTATGATGTTTACTTCGAATGTTCCTGTTGCCTTGAAATCCATAAACGTGAATGATTTTTTTGAATAAAAAAATTAGTCCTTAACAATTTAACTGCCAAATGCCCCTATAATTAGGACGTTTAAAAAAAATACCAGAAGCCGGCCCCAATGCCGATAAGTCTATTTTTGTTGCGTGGTATAGGTGTACTTCAGTGAGATTTTACAACAACCCCCGCAATCATTTATTACCAAGTTGTTCCGCTAAACCGATTAGAAGTCCACCTTTTGCTCGAATGTAGCAAAGCCGGTACGAGTCCTCATACTGAACCATTTCGCCAACGAGCTGGGCGCCATGCTTGATGAGTCTTGATACCATCTCGTCAATATCCTCAACGGTGAACATAACGCGCAGATAACCCAGAGCATTCACGGGAGCAGCCCTGTGATCGGAGATAATAGGTGGAGTTAGAAATCTTGAAAGCTCGAGCCGGCTATGGCCATCTGGGGTAACCATCATAGCAATCTCTACGTTCTGAGCGCCCAGTCCGGTAACGCGGCCTGCCCATTCTCCTTCGACGGACGTCCGCCCTTCGAGCTTCAGACCTATCTCAGTGAAAAAAACGATAGCCTCATCCAGGGATTCTACAACGATCCCCACATTGTCCATTCGCAGTAATTTACCTGCTGCCATGACTTTATCTATTAATTATAAAGATAAATCCGAACTGAATTTCATACAATTAAATCTATGCCTAAGCAACCCTTTTACTAAAATTGCCTATAGCAAATATACACATTCTGCAATTTATATATTCATCATACGTCTTTTTCTCTTTCACATTTTAAAATCTAGTCACGCTTATGGCAATTAATATGGTCAATTACCCCCCCTTATATTGACGGAATTGTACCCCATATGTATATCTTCTTTGTCTTAATTTTGAGCAATCATTAAAAATTTGAACAATAAAATGAGAAAGATTAGAATTTTCGAACATATCTCTCTTGATGGTGTGATCGAGCACGACAAAAACTACGCATACGGCGGATGGACTACACCATATCGCACCCCTGCTGGGGTGGCTATGCTTCTTGAAGCATACGGCACCGGCTTTGACATACTGCTTGGCCGCAAGACCTACGATGAGTTTTTGGGATACTGGCCAAATGCCGGTGACTTTCCGATGGCCAACGCTATAAACGCCGCAACAAAATATGTAGTCACCCACAGACCTGAGGGTCTTAAATGGGGACCAGTAAAGGACTTGGGCCAGGATATCATAGAGAGACTTCGCGACCTAAAGTCGACAGATGGCCCTGATCTGGTTCTTCTCGGAAGTATATCACTAACGTCAGTGCTGCTCAACGCCGGATTGATAGATGAGGTTAATCTGATCATATATCCGGTATTACTGGGCAAGGGTAAGCGCCTTCTTTCAGACAGCTTTGACGCCCGCAAACTCGAATTTGTGAGCTCGCTGACCACACCCGCAGGAGTACTGCTCAATACTTACCGCCACCTGGGGTCGCTGAACCGTAATGCAGGTTGAAGCGATATCTGATAATAAGATGGTATGAGCACTCAGTGTTCTTTATATAGGCCGATAAAGCTATTCATTATTATATTCGAACAAAACAGGGCCGTAAACCCAAGGTTGGTCAATTCTACTTGGATTTTGATGATAATCTCTTCTAAATAGATTCATTGCCGGTGTTGTGTTGCCTGGCAGATGTGGTCCCACATACATAAACTGATAACCCTCGTGCAAGTTTATTCTCTAACAAAGATTATGGCCTCGTAGCTGCCATGGTGGCTCAAGGAAACCGTTAATTTATTTCCGGTCATGGGGTCTAAGAGATAGGGAATGCCGGTTTGGTCCTTTAGAAGCGAAAATGAGCGTCGGAGAAATCTACAATCTTTCGCTCTTTTTTTTATGGAGATATTGATCACGTCAAAATCAGCAGTACTACTTGCTACCGTGTGAAGAAAGCCCGTTGTAAGGACGCTTTTTGTCGAAAAGCACCTTTCCAGGCAAAGGACATAGCCAGTAGCTGCAGTATCACTGATTGTCACCACCCGACAGACAAATTTTTTTGGCGAATAACTTCTTTCCCGCGTCATGCGGTTGTATATTTTGTATGCAGATTCCTTCATACTCCACATCAGCCAGACCAGACGCTCGGGTTGGGTAGAGGCCCGGATTTGCAACTGTTCGTCGGTTGTAAATATTTTGTCAATCCAACCCTTTCTTTGCCAATTGCTCTGCTGGCGGCTATATGCCAGGTCAACGATATCATTGCCTATCACTGCGATGCCAATTTACGATTGATGATATCCACCGCCGCCCCGACACTCAACATTTGTTCCATCGCCTCATTGTCGATTTCAATATTAAAGGCCTCTTCAACATCCAGGATAATATCTACCAGATTCGCTGAATTTATTTTGAGATCATTGATAAAGTCGCTGTTTCTGCTGAGGCAATTCAATGCGTTCTGATCCTTCGCATAAGGCATAATGATTTCCCGGAGCCGATCTATGATTTGTTCTTCCATATATTTATTTGAGTTGACATCGTATTTATTTAAAGTCTATATTTTTTTAATAACACACATGCATTTACGTCGCCAAAGCCAAAACTTGCTTTGGCAATTACCTCAATCTCTCGCAGCATCAGCTGCCTGGGGATACGCTCTGGTGCAACCATGGTTTGGATACCCGGATGCAGGTCTTCACAATTCAAGTTCGGAAATAAAAAGCCGTTTTTGAGCTGCAGTACGGCTGCAACGCATTCGATACTGCCCGATGCGCTCAGGCAATGCCCGATATGTGACTTGACAGCTTGAACATAGGGAAAGTCCTCTCCTACTCTTTCCAGCGCCTGGGACCAATTACTGATCTCTGCTGCATCCTTTGAGGTGGCGGTGAGATGACCATTGATGACATCGATATCAGATGCCTGCATGTCCGCATGCATGAGTGCCGCCGTCATACAGCGCTGTACCGCTTCATTATTAGGTGCTGTCATCGAGCCGGAACCCCTTTGTCCGCCGGAATTCACCGCGCCCCCTGCGACTTCTGCATAAATTGAGGCACCCCGGTCCAATGCACTTTCCAAAGATTCAAGTAATATAGCTCCTGCACCACTGCCGGGTACAAAGCCGGAAGCGGTCGCGCTCATTGGTCTGGATCCTTTCTCCGGCTGGTCATTATGCTTATAAGTACAGACCTTCATCGCATCAAAGCCGCCCCAGACATAGGGACCGCTGTCGCAGGAACTCCCCGCCAGCATCCGTTCGGCATCGCCATTTTTTATCCGCTCGTAAGACAGTAACAGGCTCTCTGTCCCGGTACTACAAGCGGACGCATTGGTCGTCACCTGGTTGCCAAGTCCAAGTTTGCCCCCCAAGTAGGCACTTACCCCACTTGTCATAATCTGCGCAACCGTGCCGCTTCCCAGCTTTCTGACTAGCCCCTCGTCAATTTTATAGATAGACTCCCTGAATTTATCCACACCGGAACTTCCATTACCAAAAACAGTCCCGCTGTCCCAGTCCGGTGCGTCCCCGTCGGATATTAGCG
>DATJDF010000409.1:0-6186 GCA_035497555.1 Arachidicoccus sp.
GTTTTCTGGATGACCATAACTGGAAATTGGTGGAAACAGAAGATACGGCACTGAGTGCAAAAAAGCTGAGCAAAAGCAAAAGTCCGCATATAGCAGTAATTGCCAGCAAACTGGCTGCTGAGATTTATGACCTGGAGCTGATTGCCCCTAATATCCATACATTGAAAAATAATTACACGCGTTTTCTTATTTTGAACAGAGAGGAGGATGTGGAGGATATTTTGGATGCAAACAAAGCTTCCATTTATTTTCATACCGATAACTCAAGAGGAAGCCTGGCTAAGGTGCTCAATAAAATTGATGAAGTAGATATCAATCTGAGCAAATTGCAGAGTTTTCCTATTCCCGGCAGTGACTGGAAATACAGTTTCCATGCAGACATGGAGTTTGACAGCCGTGACAAATTTGAACTGGCCCTTGAGAAGATCCGGCCGCTGACTGAAGAATTGCGGATTAACGGCATCTATAAAAAGGGAAAGACGGTATAAACGGTATAGAAAGATATTCATTTCAGGCCGGAGCATTCCGGTGGGGCAATAAGTAGAAATTATGAGCAAGGTAGCAAGTAGACTAGACGGAATAAAAGAATATTATTTTTCTCAGAAACTGAGAGAAATAGAAATGCTCAATAATCAGGGGAAAAACATTATTAACCTGGGTATCGGAAGTCCTGACTTACCGCCGCATCCTGACGTGATTCAAGCTTTACAGCAGGAGTGTGCAAAACCGAATGTTCACGGCTACCAGTCTTACAAAGGCTCTCCTGTTTATAGAAAGGCTATTGCGGACTGGTATCAGAACTGGTACTCGGTAAAGGTAGATCCGCAAACGGAAATATTGCCGCTCATGGGATCCAAGGAAGGCATTATGCATATCTGCATGACCTATCTTAATCCCGGCGACGAAGTATTGGTCCCCAATCCGGGGTATCCAACCTATGCGAGCAACGTGTTATTAACAGGAGCCAGCATGTTACCTTACATATTAAATGAAGCGGGAGATTGGCAGCCCGATTTTGAGGCGCTGGAGCGCCTGGATTTATCCAGGGTCAAGCTGATGTTTGTCAATTATCCCGGGATGCCGACCGGGCAGCCGGCTTCAATGGCTTTATTTGAAAAATTAGTACCATTTGCCCGTAGACATGATATTTTACTGATTCACGACAATCCCTATAGTTTTATATTAAATGAGCATCCGATAAGCCTTTTGAGTGTTCCGGGCGCCATGGAGGTCGCTATCGAACTGAATTCACTGAGTAAGTCACATAATATGGCTGGCTGGCGGCTGGGGATGTTAGTTGCCAGGGCGGACAGGATCACAGAAATCCTGCGGTTTAAAAGTAATATGGACAGTGGGATGTTTTTGCCCTTGCAACTGGCAGGAGCCAAAGCACTTTCACTGGGCAGTGACTGGCATAAAGAAGTTAATGCAGTTTATGCGGCGAGAAGAAACAAAGTAAAGGAATTACTTGACTTACTGAACTGCACTTACAGTGAAGCGCAGGTGGGTTTATTTATGTGGGCAAAAATACCGGAAACCTGTAAGGATGGTTATGCGTTGGCTGATGAAGTTTTATATTCCGCTGATGTCTTTATAACGCCGGGTGGGATATTTGGCACGGAAGGGGATGGGTATATACGCATTAGTCTTTGCGGAGATATTACAAGATTTGAGCAGGCGATTAAAAGAGTTAAAGAGCGTAGACAATAGTGTTGGAGGGGTGGTTAAATGAAAGCAATGAAAGAAAAACAATTTACAACAGCTATAGTTGGTTTGGGTTTGATAGGCGGCACCCTGGGATGGGCACTGCGGGATAGCGGATTGTCGGATCATTTGCTGGGCGTGGAAATAGATCCCGGTCATGCGGATGAGGCGCTGAAGCTTGGGTTGGTAGATGAGGTACTGCCTTTGCAGGCGGCGGTGGCGCAGGCAGATTTTATAGTTTTGGCCACACCGGTGACCATTGCCGCAAGTCAGTTATCCACTATTTTAGATCTGGTCGACCGGCAGGTAGTTACTGATGTAGGGTCAACTAAAAGGGGGCTGGCAATGGCTGTAAAAGATCATCCCAATCGTGGTCGCTACGTTCCCTCGCACCCAATGTGGGGAACGGAATTCAGTGGGCCAGGTGCCGCTGAGCATCACGTGTTGGACGGAGTAGTGAATATTATCTGTGATAAAGAAGACAGTGCCCCCGATGCGCTGGATTTTGTAGAGAAAATTTATAGGCAGATGGGCATGCGGCTGGTTTATATGGATAGTGTGGCACATGATACGCATCTCGCGTATGTTTCGCATATTTCCCATATCACCAGTTTTGCACTGGCCAATACGGTTTTGGAAAAGGAAAAGGAAGAAGAGACTATTTTTAACCTGGCAAGTTCGGGATTTGAGAGTACTGTGCGGTTGGCGAAAAGTAATTCAGCCACATGGGTACCTGTTTTTAAAGAGAATAAAGAAAATGTGCTGGATGTACTAAATGAATACATATCGCAGCTCAGGAAATTTAAATCCTCCCTGGAAAAAGAGAACTGGCCTTATCTTATGGAACTCATTGAAAATTCCAATAAGATTAAGGATGTTTTGAAAAGAAATGGGAGACCATAAAAGTGTAAACAAGTCGCAAACAATAAAAATATGATGTTTGCGCATACAAATAAAAGAAATGATAACATTTGAAGAATTGGGTTTAGATGATCGTTTGGTAAAGGCTACCAACGAATTAGGATACATCAACCCAACGCCTATACAGGAAAAGGCAATTCCGGTTTTATTAGGCGGCACCAGTGATTTAATCGGTTTGGCGCAAACCGGTACAGGAAAGACGGCGGCTTTTGCATTGCCGCTACTTCACATTTTAAGTGAAGAGAAAAAATACCCGCAGGCACTTGTGGTATGTCCAACGCGTGAACTTTGCCTCCAAATTGTAAAAGAATTTGTTGGGTTTAAGAAATTTATGAAAGGCATTAATGTCGTTGCCGTTTATGGTGGCGCAGCGATCAGCCTGCAGATCCGGGACATAAAAAGAGGCGTACAGATTATTGTGGCCACACCAGGAAGATTAATTGATTTAATTGAAAGAAAGGCGGTCAACCTTGATAAGATCCAATATGTAGTTTTAGATGAAGCAGATGAAATGCTCAACATGGGATTCCAGGAGGATATTGAGCATATTTTGAAAAATACGCCGATTAGAGAAAGTACATGGTTATTCAGTGCTACCATGCCTTCAGAGATCCGGAAGGTGTCTAAAAAATACATGAAAGACCCTGTAGAGATTACCGTTGGTAAAATGAATACGGCAAATAAAAGTATTGATCACCAATATTATGTTACCTCTGCACCACATAGATATGAAACGCTTAAAAGATTAATTGACTTTAATCCGGGCATTTATGGACTTATCTTTACCAGAACGAAGGCTGACGCGCAGAACATCTCCGAGAAGCTGACACGTGAGGGATATGACATTGATGCCTTGCACGGAGATCTTACCCAACCACAACGTGACAGGGTCATGAACCAGTTTCGTGACAAGAGTCTGCAATTGCTGATTGCAACTGACGTAGCAGCACGGGGTATTGACGTTAAAGATATTACGCATGTGATTAATTATGAATTGCCTGATGACGTAGAAGTGTATACCCACAGAAGCGGGCGTACAGGCCGTGCAGGTTCAACCGGGATTTGTATAAGTATAATTCATTCCCGCGAAACTTACAGGTTGAGGCAGATCGAAAGGATCGTTCAGGTTCCTTTAGTTAAAATGGACATACCTTCTGGTAAAGACGTTTGTCGCAAACAGTTTTTCCACTTCATGGATAAATTATTACAGGCAGATGTTTCCCATGGTGACTATGAAAGTTACGTACCGATGCTGGAAGAGCGTTTCGCTGATATTTCTAAAGAAGAAGTACTGAAACGTGTGGCAGCCCTGGAATTTGATCGCTTTTTGCAATACTATGAAAATGCAGGGGATCTTAATATCCGCGCCGGAGATCCTCAGGGTGGTAAAAGGGATCGTAATGCACCTAGCCAGGGCCGGGATCAGGGCGGAAGAGCTAATTTCCGGGAAAAAGGAAGCCGCAGTGGTCGTAAGGACAGCAGAGACTTCCAGGGAGATACAGCCAGGTTGTTTATTAATATTGGTACTAAAGATGGTTTTTATAAAGCAAGTTTCCTTCAGTTTATTCTTGATATGAGTGATCTTAGAAAAGAAGTACTGGGCAGAATCGATATGAAGGAAATGAATAGCTGGGTAGAAATTGAAAAAGGTGCTGCAACCCAGATGATCCGCTCTTTGGACGGTAAAAAGTTCAAAGGCCGTAAAATCCGGATGAACGATGCAGACACAGGCGGCAGACAATAAAATGAGTGCGATTTTCCTTTTAATATAAAGGAGCATTAAGTAAGAAACTTTATTCATCATTAATCATATTTGTAAAATGGAAACAACAAATATTGCGGTACAGAAAGAGCAGGTAATGAATGTCCTGAAAAAAAGACCTTTGATCATTTCCGGACCCTGCAGTGCAGAAACAGAAGAGCAGGTAATGGCTACTGCTATCGGTTTACAGAAAACCGGTAAAGTAGATGTATTGCGTGCTGGTATTTGGAAACCCAGAACAAGGCCCGGCAGTTTTGAAGGGATTGGGACCAAGGGTTTGCCCTGGTTGCAAGCTGCAAAGGCTGCTACAGGACTTTTAACAGCAGTGGAAGTAGCGACGCCAAAACAGGCAGAAGATGCCTTACATTTTGGTGTTGACATACTCTGGCTGGGTGCACGTACAACTGTAAATCCATTTAGTGTACAGGATCTCGCAGATGCCTTGCGCGGTGTGGATATCCCGGTTCTGATCAAAAATCCAATCAACCCGGATCTAGAACTTTGGATTGGTGCCGTTGAACGTATTGATCGCGCGGGTATCAAAGACATTGGTCTTATTCATCGTGGTTTTGCATCCTATGGTAACAGTGAATATAGAAATGCACCGATGTGGCATCTTGCTATTGAAATGAAACGGCGTTATCCTGAATTGCTTTTTATTAATGATCCTTCTCATATCTGTGGCCGCAGGGATAACCTGGTGGCAGTGGCTCAGGAGGCAATTGACCTGGATTATAGTGGTCTGATCATAGAATCACATATTGATCCTGACAAAGCCTGGAGTGATGCCAAACAGCAGGTTACACCGCAGCGACTGGGTGAAATGCTCGATGAAATTGTATGGCGCAAAGAAACGGTACATGCTAACGATCATGGAACGCTCGACAAATACCGTCAACAGATCAATCACCTGGATGATGAAATGATTCAACTCATCGGTCAGCGTATGAAAGTCGCTGATCAGATCGGTGCCTATAAAAAGGAAAATGGTATTACCATTTTACAGACCAACCGTTGGAATGAAATCCTTGAAAAGGCGATCCAGAAAGGAGAGAAGAAAGGTCTTAGCAAAGAATTTATTACCAAGTATTTTGATGCCATCCACATGGAAAGTATAGCGCATCAGAATAAGGTGATGAATGATTAAGTAATTGTTTTTTATAATTGTCAAAAGTTTTTGATTCCCTCTGTAACAAACGAAGGGGGTGAAAGACTTTTGACTTTTTAAAACTGTTCTCCTTGAAAAAGACAATAAAATATGCTTCCGGCAGTACGGTCTTTCATTTTGACAGCAGTCTGGCGGAACTCAGTAAACTGGCGGATAAAGGCTCGACCTTTATTATAACAGATGATAACCTTTATCATCATTACCAAAAGAAATTAAAAGGCTGGCAAGTACTTTGTATCCGTAGCGGTGAACAGTTCAAGCATATGGATACAGTCCATCAGCTCATTGAACAGCTGATCCGGCTCGGAGCAGACAGAAAAGCGACAATCATAGGTATGGGTGGCGGTGTTGTGACGGATATTGCCGGATTTGTGGCTTCTATCTATTTAAGAGGTGTTGCTTTTGGGTTTATACCGACCTCTATTCTGGCGATGGTAGATGCGTCCATTGGAGGTAAAAACGGTGTAGACGTTGGTCTTTACAAAAATATGGTTGGGATTATCCGCCAGCCGAAATTTCTGCTCTATGATTATTCCTTACTGAAAACACTGCCAGACGCCGAATGGGTAGGTGGCTTCGCGGAAATCATCAAGCACGCCTGTATCAAAGATGCACCGTTGTTTAAATTACT
>DATJDF010000410.1:0-3123 GCA_035497555.1 Arachidicoccus sp.
ATATCTATTAAATGCATTTGCTGCTTCCGAAGCGAAAACGGGGGCTACTTTCAGCAATACAATGGCGACATAAGCCGGCTTTGCGGGTTCAAAACTGAATCCGTTAATCGTACCCGGAGCCAAAACTTCCTTCGGTAATTCTTTTTGAATGTTGGAAGAAGGCATTATCGCTTTCTGTGCCAATTTATTAACCTCGCTTGAATCTATAAGCGGTTTTTCAGTTTGTTGGTTGGGCGCCAAATCCGGTATTCGTTCGTCGTCAGGATTAGATGGAACATGAACAGGCTTATTTTTTGCCGCAGCAATTTTGTTTTGCATACTGTCCTGTATAGGAATCGAACCTGCTAAGGGCGCCTGCAACAATGGTTCGGGGACTCCGTTTATTGGTTGGACAGGTGGTTGCGCTATCTCACCGGCCATCTGGGCTTTTTTGAGGGCGAGCTCCCGCTCGCCTGTTGTCAGCTCACCATGTAATCCCTGAACGGTCAGGGTTGTATCTATTGTTTCCAGTATGTGCTGGTTTTTTAGTAGTCCAATACGCCTTTCCCTTTGGGCATCAAGTATCCGGGCTGCATTCTCTAAACGCGCCAGGCGGTTGTTTTGCCACTGATTAATAGGACTTATTTTCAAATTTCTGAGGTAGGTCTCTATTTCAGTGCGGCGTTTTAAAATGCGCAGCATATTGACTGCCAGTGCTCTTATAGGCGACTGGGTAAAATGTGAAATTAAGTAATCCAGCCGGTTGATAGCCACGGAATCCTTCCTTTTAGTAACATTATAGACCGCTTCTATATATAATAATTGTGGGGTCCAGTAATACTGACCATATTGTTTGTCTGCCGTTGCCTTGAGGGCATAAGCGGCTTCAAAATTGCCTTCAACAAATAATTGGTATACCTGATCATATAACATAGTTCCGGAATCCTTAAGACTGGATATGGCAATTTCAGGGGTTGTGGGTGCGCCGTTTTGTAGTATCTTATTCCATTTACTATCCGCAAAACGTTGTCTAAGTATATTTTTAACGACCAGCCCTTTTTCTTTATTACCAAGCAGTATCCAGCAAACATACTGATTGTAAAAAGTAGCCGGGAGCAGATCAGTGGTGGGATACTTTTGGATTAATGAATCATACACCGCTAGCGCACCGCTAAAGTTTTCCAGACCATTTTGCAGAAGCTCCCCTGTTTTAAATAAATGGGTCGCCATTATTTGACTGGAAGCCGCTAATGCTTTGGGCGTTGTCGGCAGGCCTTTTAGCAAATCTTCAGGTGTAATAAGTGCACTGTCTAACTTAAGTGTGCCGTCAGGATTAAAGGAATTAAAGACACTACTTTCTGCCGGCTGAGTTGATTTCGAGGCTGGCTGACCTGAAATGGCGCTCAGCCTTTGCCAATTGTCAACATTGGGCCGGTTCCCGAATTTCTGCCTGAATAAATTAAAGCCACTTCCTTTAAGCGCTGGATTATTGAAATACCACGGCACGCCACTGGCAGACCCACTGGGAAATAATTCAGTAATTTGCGGGCGTTGGATGGCAGGGTTTATCCAGGGACCTTCTTTTTTCTGTTCACGCTGGCTGATTGCCTTTCTGATTTCTTTTGCTTTTTCTTTCAATATAATGTACCGCTCCTTTTCAGGGAGCAATGCCAGGTGCTGGAGACTATCCTGTGCTTTTATTGAATCAATACTGGAAGCGATGAGGTCTAAAGGATTTTTGCGCACCTGCAAAAGCTGTCGATCCTGCGCTTTATTCAGATCGCCCGCATTTATGCTGTCGTAGTGATGCGCCGCTTCATAATACCTGCCCTGCTCATAATCAATAGTGGCAAGTACAAAAAAAGATTTACTTTTTTGTCCTTGATTTGGAGGCTGTATCTTCCTGCCTGCTTTGATACTGGTTAACAGATATTTTCTGGCTTCATCCAGCTGTCCCTGATCCCGAGCAATGGCAGCCTGTGCGTAATAAATAACATCCTTATACCGGTTATATTTTTCTCTCTTGGCCAGTTTTTCTAAAAGCTGCAAATGCGTTTCCCGGGCACCCGCTTCGTTTTTGGGCGCGTTGCCCTGCATTGAGGCTGCTGCTAAAGCGCCGTAGATGCTTAGTAGCGGATCTGAAGATTGCGATTTAGCTTCCCCGAAGTATTTTGCAGCAGCAGTAGAATCTCCTGCCAGAGCGAAAAGCTGCCCGGTAAGGTAATATTGTCTGGCTCTTGTTGTACGGCCATACAAGTCGTATTTTGTCTTTGTCAGATTAATAGCTGCACTGTCATATTTTTTTTGCTGATAAAACATAAATGCCCTGGTTTCATAAAGCAACGGTTTCAACCGGGAAGGAAGCAAGCTGTCTTTTTGAAGGTAATCAAGTAATACGGCTGACTGAACAGCATCTTTTTGTTGTAGGTAATTTTTGATTTGCCAGATCAGGGCGTCATTTCTTCGCTGGCTGGCCGCATAACTATTGCTTTTGCCATTTTTTTCAGGATTGATAATGGTAAAGACCCCCTTTGATTTACTGATATTACTGCCAATTGGAAGATCATAGCCTTCATCCTTAGGCGCAAATGCGTAGTTGAGGTATTGAAAAATCTGGTGGGCAGTGTCAAATTTTTGTTGATAGTAATAGGCTTTCCCTAATAGAAAGTAGAGTTCATCAACATATTTATTACGTAAATCGTGTAGCAGTAGTCCGGCAGTGGCATGCTCAATTACGGAATCCAGAAAGGCATTCTTAGCCAGCGCATTTTCATCATATGGATAGAAAGGTAAAAGGGTGGAGTAGTCCTCGTTGTTGTTGACTGTGGCTTCAGTAACCACTTCGGTCATTCTCTTATTGGCATTGTACAAATAATTAAAATGTGTAAATGTATTTTGCATCAGCTCCTGAATTTTGCCTAGCGGGCCGTAGCTTGTTTTTTCAGCCCGTAGCCTTTTGCGGGCAAAATCAGCTGGTTTTTCGTTTTTCAGGTTCACGGTAGTACCCGGCTGCGCGTCAGCGGTTAAACCGCTGGCTATTAAAAGCATGCAATAAATAATCAGCTTACACCAACGACTCATAATTCGAAAACGTTTTACAGCTGTTTTTATTTTATAAATCGGAGCGTAAATCCATCTATTAAA
>DATJDF010000411.1:0-3643 GCA_035497555.1 Arachidicoccus sp.
GTATAGACTAATGCGTTGCGCTCTGCACCCACTGTTTTGGAGAGGTAATGTATTGTGTCTATATTTCCATGTGGGATATTCGATTCCAACGCATCAAATCCATTCGGAACGGTGGTGGCCACATCCTGCGCGCTTCCAAGAAGCACAAAAAGGACCGAAAAAATAAAAAACCCAAAAATGTGTTTCATAAAGTATTATGTTTAACTGGCGATTACTTTTTTACATCAGGCGGCTTTACGAAGCTAAACGCTGTTTGACAAATAGTTAAGAAAAGTTCCATCCGTCCTCGATTAGCTTGATGGTCTGTTAGAATTAATATTTACCTGAAATGTCCAAATGAAATAGAACAATCATGAGCTCGCTTATCTAACGAGGCAGAATCCCAATTTCCATACTTACAAGACAGTACAATTACCAGTAGTGTACCAAAAAACCATTCTTTTATCATTAAATTTTCCTATCACACCATTAAAAAACAGGGCACCTTGTCCTTTTTTGGTATTCTATTACTAAGTAAGATATTTAAAGTGAGGAATATAGTAATACCGGATTTCTAAATTGATTCAAACGATGACAAAGACGGCCAGGATACTTTGAAAAATACCCGACTGTATCTGTCACCTCGCATATGAATACCAAAATAGTTAATCATGCCAAGTGAGTTTCATTAGTGTTGCCTAATTTTCCAAAACGATCCGACGCCATCTGCTCATTCGCATTCCATTTCAAATGGAGAAGCAGGCAGTCCTTCCTTATTTGACAAATTAGGATCCACGGGATTGTCCGACCATGCATATCTTACAAATTTTGGGTCTTTCACTTTTTCGTTCCACAGCAAAACCTGACTTCCTTCAATTTTTGCATGCGCCCAAACGAAGTTCTTATCAGCACCGGCTATTGCAAACTCTTGCAGCTCTTCCCCGTCACTTGTTATCAGACCACCTCCAATGCTTGTAAAGGATATTCTAACTTTACTACCTTCCATTTTTGAAAAACGGGCAACAGGGCCAGCATAAACAATATCTGCCCCGTAAGCAATTTTTTCCGCGGCTAGCGCAAGGCGTTTCCCTACCGGCTTTTTCCTGTCCGGATGAATGTCATTCCACTCTCCAAGATCAATGGCGACAGCCATTGCAGTATTTGGAACTGATAAACTTTTGCGTTGTGATTCTCTTAATTCGGCCCAATTGCTTTCGGTGGGCAAATAATTAAAGTCCCCAAATCCTGGTAATTGAACATATAAAAAAGGAATATCGCCCATATCCCATTTTTCTCTCCAGTCTGCAATTAGAGCAGGCAGCAATTGTCCATACTCCTGCGCATTCCCCGTATTACTTTCCCCCTGGTACCATACAAACCCTTTGATAGTGTAACCTATTTCGGGTGCCACCATGGCATTATAAAGTGCCGTCGGAGCATTTTGTGCCGAAAATGAGAACATCCTTTTTTCATTTCTTTTTGGTACAAAGACTTCTCCGACTTTATACGTCCAATAACCCTTAAGATCAATTGTATCTTCACCAGAGAAGATATAATAAGGTTTATCCGGTACAAAACCACCCTTACCCGATTGATTAGTCACGCGAATCACAAAAAGGTTTTTACCGGCTTTGAGCAAGCCGGCAGGAACAGTATATCTTCTTTGTGGATATTGATAACCGGTATTACCCACCCGTTTACCATTAATGTATAATTCGTCCGCATCCACAATCCGACCCAGATAAACCTTGGCAGATTTTCCGGCCATGGATTCTGGCACCTCAATTTCTTTTCTGTACCAGACAACACCATTCAGATTCCTTACCCCTTGATCTTCCCAATAACCCGGAATACCTATTTGACGCCACCCTTTAGGTATGAAAGCAGTACTAAACCAGGGCGTGCTACCAGAAAGCCCCTTATCTAGTGATTCAGATTTACCAGATGCCGGTGGATGATTAAAACGACTGACCTTTGGCCTTTCCTTATTAGCCTCAATTGCCTCCACTATAGATGGAAATCCCTTGAAGCCGTCTTCACTAATCCATGCTTCAATGGGGGTGCCTCCCACGCTTGCATTGATAATACCAATCGGGACATGATACTTATCAAATAAATCCTTTGCGAAAAAATAGGCTACTGCCGAAAATTCACCGATATCCTGTGGGATAGCCGCCTTCCAGGAGCCTGCAGACAAGTCCTCTGCCGGACTCTGTGTATTCGTTAGCGTTGGGATCCAGAACTGTCTAATTTCAGGGTTATTTGCATTGGGAATGACTTCAGGGTAATATACACTATGTAAACTCAATTGGTGCACCATATTAGACTGGCCAGAACAGAACCATACATCACCAATCAAGATATCGTGTAGTACAATTCTATTCTTGCCCTTGCCCTTGATTTCCATCGTATACGGACCACCCGCTTTCATGGCCACCATCGGCACTTTCCATTTACCATCCTCACCAGCCCTGGTTTTATATGTTTTCCCACCGAACTTAACTGCGACCGGTTCACCTTTTGACGCCCAGCCCCAAATATTGATTTTTGCATCTCTTTGTAAAACCATACTGTCTCTTACAAGGCGAGGCAATCTGAGTTGTGCCTTTAACGACAGTGAAATTGACAGACAAAAACAAATCAAAATGTATATTCGCGTCATAATTTATAATTTCGTCAGTTGTTTAGCGAACTAAAATATCATTTCCTTTATATTCAAACCAGTCAAATTTTGCTACGTTGACTGAAGGTATCCCATTTGAAGTACCGTACAATCCAAACATAGAGCCTACGAAGCCCCCCGCCTCTTTAGTGCTTAGAAACCTGCCGTCCACATCGGCTTTTAATAATTTCCATTTGTCCGCACCTGAAGAATAATAAAAAGAATACTTATCCTTGTCTGCACTTATCTTGAGATCAATATATTTACGATCCCCGCCGATCTTTGCTGATGCAATCAATTCCTCCTTCCCACTTTCATCTGTAGCAGATTTGAATAATTCAACCACCTCCTCATTGTCTATAACTGATTTGCATAAATAATAATAGTGGCTCTCATTTTGAAAAATAACTAACCCGGCTCTTTCATTATCTTTAGTTGTATTAAACAACAAACGCGTTTTTGCAGAACAAACTAGATTAGACTGCCTGAATCCAATAAACGCAGGATTGCCAAGCTCGGCCGCAGTCACCGGTTTTAAGGGCAATTGTAATGTGCCCTGCCTTAAGGCATATAAATTATCTGAAGGATTTCGAAGCATCACAAATCTAAAATTGAGATTCGGACTGTCAAAATCATCTCTGAATAAGAAATTCCCACTAAATTTGCTTTCAACTTTTTTTGTCGAAGAATACGGTACCGGGTATTGATTCTCCACCTCCGCTCCCGAAGGTAATATGACCGGCCAGCCATCTTTCCAGGTTACCGGCACCATAAAAGTTTCCCGCCCTGTATTAAAATAATCCCCAGTGTAGGGGCGGCAACCAAGAAAGACCGCATACCATTTGCCGGCAGGTGTTTCAACTAGATCAGCGTGTCCTGTACAGGTAATAGCGTTGGCCCTTGACGGATTCAGGTTCCTTTGTGTTAGTATGGGGTTATCTTTATAAGCGACAAAAGTATCAGCCAGATGCTTACTCCTAAAGATCACTTCCGAATGGTCTT
>DATJDF010000412.1:0-10454 GCA_035497555.1 Arachidicoccus sp.
ATAATCGCAGGCAACCTTTTGCCACAAAACAGTTATAATGACATACATTACCCTCCTGCAGGAGGTATTGCCTTTTACGCAATCTTTTGTTGATCGTAACGGCATGTATTTCATCTAATTGCTCGCTGGTAAGACTGGCTCTTTCTTTTAAATATACTGCAAACTTTTCAAACATTCAGGTCACATTTTGACAAATTTATTAAGAATATCCGATGATTGGTCAGGGCAAATTACAAATAAGTAATTAATGTGACCAAATTATAAAATGCGTAAATGACTTAGTAAAATATTACAGACATTGCCGGGACGTCTATTAAAAGGTTGGATATGATTGACTTTATAAGCCCATTGACACAACAAAAATGATCCTGGGTTGAAGCATTTGATACAAATGACCATTTTTTTGGGCGAAACTGAGGATGAGCCCGGTAATGTCGTGTTTCCTGAGATGCATGCCGAAGATTTCAAAGATGAAGATAAATTGCCCTTAGGGGGTATAGGACTACATCCTTATAACAGAGGTGTACCCATTTGAAAGGGTAATATGGATATGCAACGGGAAATCATTGATTCGATATTTCCCGAGAAACATGTTTTTGAGAAATTCGTTTCCCGAACCGCCCGCATGATTGAAGCCGCCTCATAATATACTTGATAACCAAACAGTTAAAAAGAAAAACAGCACAAATCAACATTTTGATGACTTGTGCTGTTCAGTTACCCGATCAGGATTCGAACCTGAACACACAGAACCAGAATCTGTAGTACTACCGTTATACTATCGGGCAATAAAGGAGTGCAAAATTACAATCTTTCCTGAAAATTCCATTATTTGACCTCAATAATTTTTAAAAATTACTGGAGTTGTAGAAGCTATGTACCTAAAAGGCAGAATAATAGGCGGAATCGAATATTTTTAATAAAAAAAATTTGTGCATTCAAAAACTAAACATACCTTTGCAATCCCAATAAAAAATTGGGTGTTATATTATGTCTCAACGCATCAGAATAAAATTACAATCTTACGATCACAACTTGGTAGATAAATCTGCTGAGAAGATAGTTAAAACCGTACGTGGAACAGGCGCTGTCGTAACAGGTCCTATTCCTTTACCTACGCATAAAAGAATTTTCACTGTGTTGCGTTCGCCGCATGTGAATAAAAAGAGTCGTGAACAGTTCCAATTAGCTACGCATAAGCGTTTATTGGATATCTACACTTCTTCTTCAAGAACTGTAGATGCACTAAGTAAATTAGACCTTCCCTCAGGTGTTGAGGTTGAGATCAAGGCATAATTGAATGAAATTAGACTATATTTTTTATAGTCGAGCTCTTATATTAATAAAATAGTTCATCTCTCAATCGCCAAAAGCGAGAAAAGAGCTCTGATGAAAGATATTCAAACTACTATTGTTTGAACTGTAAAATATAAAACAGGCCCTTCGAGGTTTGTTTGTCATCGGTACTTCTCAAGTTTAATAGTTTAAACGACAAAAGAAAAGGTCGATGATGACAGAGATTGAAATACTGCTTCATTCAGTATTGTCTCCAAAACCTACGCGGGGCAAAAATCCGCAAAAATGAAAGGAATTATTGGAAAGAAAATTGGTATGACCAGCATCTACGGCCCGGAGGGCAAGCAGATAGCTGTTACTATCATCGAGGCGATCCCCAATGTTGTAACCCAAATCAAGAATAAAGAAATTGACGGTTATAGCGCGCTTCAATTAGCTATCGGCGACAAGAAAGAGAAACACGCCACCAAAGCTGCCATCAACCACTTTGCAAAAGCAAACACTTCCGCTAAAAAAATCGTAAAAGAATTTCGCGATTATTCAATTGACAAAAATATTGGTGAAACCATTACTGTTGAGATATTCACTGAAGGTGAATCTGTTGACGTTGTAGGTACTACCAAAGGAAAGGGTTTCCAGGGCGTTGTTAAACGTCATGGATTTTCTGGTGTCGGTGAAGCATCGCATGGTCAGCATGACCGTTCACGTGCTCCAGGATCTATCGGTGGATCATCTTATCCTTCAAGAGTTTTTAAAGGAATGAGAATGGCAGGCCGTATGGGTAATGATCGTGTGATGTTGAAAGGGTTGAAAGTTGTGAAAATTTTCCCTGAAAAGAACTATATCTTAATTAGTGGCTCTGTTCCAGGTCATATCGGCTCAACAGTTTTCATCCAAAAATAAAAGTAAAGAAATCCGAAACATTATTCTTTACCCAAATTGAACAAAAATGCAATTAGAAGTTTTAAATACAACAGGAAAATCTACAGGCAGATCCGTTGAGTTGCCTGACGAAATATTTGGCACAGAACCTAACAACCATGTTATCTATTTGGCTGTAAAACAATTTCTTGCCGCCAAACGTCATGGTACGCACAAAGTAAAAACCCGTGCAGAAGTACAAGGCTCCAGCCGTAAATTACACAAACAGAAAGGAACCGGTGGTTCCCGTAAAGGTAATATACGTAACCCGTTATATAAGGGTGGTGGTACGATCTTCGGGCCAAAACCCCACGCCTATACTATTAAATTGAATAGAAAGGTGAAGGATCTGGCAAAGGTTGGTGCTCTTTCTCACAAAGCTAAGGACAGCGCGATCGTTATTTTGGAAGATCTTTCATACGAAACGCCAAAAACTAAACAATTTTCGCAATTACTCGCTGCGTTGAATGTTGCTGGTAAAAAGATATTATTTGTTTTACCTGAATACAATGATAACGTCTATCTGAGTCTGCGGAATTTGCCAAAAGTAGGAAGTACTTTACTCGCTGACATTAATACATATGATGTTGTAAATGCTGATGTAGTTGTCTTTACAGAAAATGCGATTAAGCTTTTATCTGATAAAGAAGAAGCTGCAGCTTAGGTATTGAAATTATTGGAATATTGAATCATGAAATGCCTTAGGCATTACTTCTGTCTAACAGAAATAAAAAAATTAAACAGATGAAACTTACAGAAGTTTTAATAAAACCGATCCTTACAGAAAAAGCGAACGCTCAGAGTGAAAAACTGAACAAATTTGCTTTCAAAGTTAACCGTCGGGCTAACAAACTGGAAATTAAAGATGCTATTGAATCTTTTTACGGTGTAACTGTAAAAGTCGTACATACCATTGTTGTTCCAGGAAAAAACAAAACACGTTTTACAAAAGCCGGATATATCCAGGGTCAGAAGCCTGCATATAAAAAAGCTTATGTTACTGTAGCTGAAGGTGATACAATTGATCTTTACGGTACAGTTTAAGAAATTTAATTATAATTATAGTAAGCGAAGCTGAAAATTTCGCGTAAAAGCAAATAAAAATGGCATTAAAAAAATTCAAACCGATGACCGCGGGTACCCGTTGGAAAATTGGGAATGCTTATGCAGAAATTACGACAAATGAGCCTGAAAAGAGCTTATTGGAAAAAAAGCACAGCAAGGCTGGACGTAATTTCCAGGGTCGTCGTGTAATGCGTAATAGAGGTGGTGGACACAAAAAGCATTACCGTATTATTGATTTCAAGCGTGATAAGGTAAATATTGAAGCGAAGGTTGTTTCAATTGAGTATGATCCAAACCGTACAGCGTTTATTGCGCTTCTGCAATATACAGATGGCGAAAAAAGATATATCATCGCACCCAATGGTTTGCAAGTAGGTGCTTCTGTTATTTCGGGTGATGCAGTTGCTCCAGAATTGGGTAATGCGCTGAAACTGAAAAATATGCCTTTAGGTACTACAATTCATAACATTGAATTACAACCAGGTCAAGGGGCTAAAATGGCAAGAAGTGCCGGCACTTCCGCTCAGTTGAGCAATAAGGAAGAAAGGTACGCGGTGCTTAAAATGCCTTCTGGTGAATTAAGAAAGGTTTTGATTGATGGTTATGCAACTGTTGGAGTCGTATCTAATAGTGATCATAGTCTTCAGAGTGTTGGTAAAGCAGGTGCTAACCGTTGGAAAGGTATTCGCCCACGTACAAGAGGTGTTGCGATGAACCCAGTCGATCACCCAATGGGTGGTGGTGAAGGCCGCGCATCTGGTGGACATCCGCGTTCTCGTAATGGTAAATACGCGAAAGGTGAAATTACCCGTAAGAAGAAAGGCTCTGATAAGCTGATCATTCTTAGAAGCAATGGTAAAAAATTATCTAACAAGTAACCCACTGTTAAAATGGTCTTTTCCGAGAGGATTAGACAAATAAACAAATTAATATAAATTATGGCTCGTTCAATTAAAAAAGGCCCATACGTTGATGCAAAGCTGGAAGCAAAAGTTTTAACCATCACTGAAGGGAAAGCAAAAAAGGCAGTAATCAAGACTTGGAGCCGTCGCTCTACAATTACGCCGGATTTTGTTGGTCAGACATTCGCCGTTCATAATGGCAATAAGTTCATTCCGGTTTATGTAACTGAATTTATGGTTGGGCACAAACTTGGTGAGTTTGCTCCTACGAGAAACTTCAGAGGTCACGCAGGTAGCAAAAAATAATTATACTAAATTGAGTTGAGGGATCTCAACACATAAATATAAGAAAATGGAAGCAGTAGCTAAATTAAAGAATTATCCTACAGGGCCACGCAAAATGCGGTTATTGGCTGATGTCATTCGTGGCATGGAGGTTGAAAAATCTATCTCTATCCTGGAATTTCATCCACAGCACAATGCTAAACCCCTGGCTAAATTGCTAAAAAGTGCAATTTCTAACTGGGAGCAGAAAAATGAAGGTCAAAGCGCAGCTGACGCCAACCTGGTAGTGAAAACTATTTTTGTGGATGGTGGCCGTTCGATCAAAAGGATGCGTCCTGCTCCGCAAGGACGTGGTCATAAGATCCGTAAGCGTAGCAATCATGTAACCATTATAGTGGATACTAAAGCATAAAATAGAAAACGGGTAGCGGCTTTACCGTTACATATTAAACAAATAAACATTGAAAGTGAGACAGCATCAAACTTTCGAATTTTCAAATCAACAATATGGGTCAAAAAGCAAATCCTATTGGTAACAGATTAGGAATCATCCGTGGATGGGACAGTAATTGGTACGGTAATAAGAAAGATTATGCTAAACGCTTAATCGAAGACAATAAAATTCGTACCTACCTTAATGCTCGTATCAATAAAGGCGGAGTCGCTAAAATTGTGATTGAGCGTACATTAGGCAAACTGATTGTTACTATTCATACTTCCAAGCCAGGAATCATCATTGGTAAAGGCGGTGGTGAAGTCGATCGTATCAAGGAAGAATTGAAAAAACTGACAAATAAAGATGACGTTCAGATTAATATTCTTGAGATTCGTCGTCCTGAAATAGATGCAGCAATCATCGGCGACACTGTAGCGCGTCAGATAGAAAACCGTATCAACTTCAAACGTGCGATTAAAATGGCAGTAGCTTCTGCGCTTCGTATGGGAGCTGAAGGTATTAAAATTAAAGCCAGCGGCCGTTTAGGCGGTGCTGAAATCGCTCGCTCTGAAGAATTCAAACAAGGTCGCGTGCCTTTGCATACTTTCCGTATGGATATTGATTATGCTAGTGTTTTCGCACAGACTGTATATGGTAAAATTGGCCTGAAAGTCTGGGTTTGTAAAGGGGAAGTATTAGGAAAGAGAGATCTTAATCCTAACCTGATTGCAGGCGGTGATTCTAAGGATAGAAGAGCTGGTGAACACAGAGGTGGTGGTGATAGAAGAGGAGGAGACAGAGGTGATAGAAGACCACATGGTGGTGGTGGAGACAGAAGAGACAGAAGAAATTAATTATTTAGCGAATAGGGCTATTTAGCTAATGTGCTAGTACAGCGGCAACATAATCATTAGCTTATTAGCACATTATAAAGATCAAATTATTATAAGATGTTACAGCCAAAAAGAGCAAAACACAGGAAAGCACAGAAAGGGCGCATTAGAAATGTTGCAAAAAGAGGGACAACTATCTCTTTCGGATCTTACGCTCTTAAAGCGGTTGAACCTATTTGGTTGAACAACCGTCAAATTGAAGCAGCACGTCAGGCAATGACCCGTGCGATGAAACGTGAAGGTAATGTTTGGATTAGAATATTCCCTGATAAGCCTATCACCAAGAAACCCGCCGAAGTTCGTATGGGTAAAGGTAAAGGTAACCCAGAATATTGGGCAGCAGTTGTTGAACCAGGACGTATTATTTTTGAATGTGACGGTGTTACGCAGGAAGTTGCACAACATGCCATGAAACTGGCGGCCGCCAAATTGCCGATTGCTACTAAATTTGTAGTACGCAGGGATTTATAAAAAAGAATCAGTCCGTTCAGTTGCATAGATTTTTGTACCTTTGCACACTTTTATGCAGACTGTAAGTATTTATCAAAATATAAAATTCATCACTAATGCCTAATAAAGCAGTAGAATTTAACAAAAACATTCAGAGTCTGTCTGTTGAAGACCTGAAGGCTCGCATTCAGGAAGATGAACTTCGTTTGAAAAAAATGGAATTCGCTCACGCTATTTCTCCAGTAGAAAATCCGATGAGTATCCGTCTATTCAGAAGAGACATCGCCCGGATTAAAACTGAATTGAGAAAGAGAGAACTTAGCGTAAAATAAAATATTGCCGTAGAAGCAATTAAAAATTAAGTAAAATGACCGAAAGAAATTTGCGTAAATCAAGAATTGGTGTTGTTAGCAGTGACAAGATGACTAAAACCATCACTGTTGCTGTTGAGAGAAAAGTAAAACACCCTTTGTACGGTAAATTTGTAAAAAAGACGACAAGGTTTCATGCACATGATGAAAAAAACGAAGCCACTATTGGTGATATCGTTAAAATCATGGAAACTCGTCCGTTGAGCAAAACGAAACGTTGGAGACTGGTTGAGATCCTGGAAAAGGCCAAATAATTTTGTGCCCGAGGATAAACTTGATTCCTTTTGAATAATAAAATTGATTGTGATTAATTGATTATAATTAATCCAAGCTAAAAGCTAAATAAAATGATTCAGCAAGAAAGTAGGCTACGTGTAGCTGATAACAGTGGGGCTAAAGAAGTACTTTGCATCCGTGTTCTGGGTAATTCCGGTCAGGATTATGCAAAAATCGGCGACAAAATAGTAATATCTGTAAAAGATGCTATTCCTGCCGGCGGTATTAAAAAAGGTACTGTTTCTAAAGCCGTTATCGTTCGTACGAAAAACAAATTGCGTCGCAAGGATGGTTCTTATATCCGTTTTGACGATAACGCAGTTGTACTTTTGAACAACGCAGATGAACCGCGCGGTACCCGTATATTCGGACCAGTTGCCCGTGAATTGCGTGATAAAGGATATATGAAAATCATATCCCTGGCTCCTGAAGTTCTCTAAGTAGCAAATGGCTCCATACCGGCGGAAAGTTTACCGGTATCACAATGACAAAATTTTTTAGTTTAGCTTTCGGCATACAGCTTGAAGCACTAAGCATACAAATATGAGCAATAGATTTAAACCTAAATACAATATCAAAAAAGGGGACAAAGTAGTCATCATTGCTGGCGACGACAAGGACCTTAAAAAGCCCCGTACGATATTGCAAGTAATTATCGACAAAGGTCGTGTAGTGGTAGAAGGTGCGAACATCGTCACCAAGCATACCAAACCTTCGGCCACCAATACCAAGGGCGGTATTGTTAAAGTTGAAGCACCTATCCACATCAGCAATGTGCAGTTGTGGGATGCTAAGGCTGGCGCTCCTGCCAAAATCAAACGCACGCGCGACAATGGTAAATTAGTACGTATTTCTAAAAAATCCGGGGAGGCAATTAAATAATGAGCACACAAAAATATACGGCTAGATTAGCAGACAAATACACGAAAGAGGTCGTGCCTGCGCTAATCAAGAAGTTTGCATACAAAACACCTATGCAAGCGCCAAAATTAGAAAAAATTTGTTTGAATCGTGGTGTCAACGGCGCCGTTACTGATAAAAAATTAGTAGAAGTTGCAGTTGATGAATTGTCGCAGATCTCTGGTCAGCGTGCAGTAACCACCTTTTCAAAGAAGGACATCTCCAACTTTAAGTTGCGTAAAGGCATGCCAATCGGTGCGCGCGTTACGCTTCGTGGAGAAAAGATGTATGAATTCCTGGATAGACTGATTTCTGTTTCTCTTCCACGTGTACGTGACTTTAAAGGTATCAGCGACAAGGCATTTGATGGCCGTGGCAACTACACTTTAGGAGTGACTGAGCAGATCATTTTTCCTGAAATTGATATCGATAAGGTCAATAAGATTACCGGGTTGGATATTACCTTCGTTACGACGGCTGGTACCAATGAAGAAGCTTATGAATTATTGAAAGAGTTGGGTCTTCCTTTCAAGAATATCAAAAAAGAGAACGATAATTAATCTATCATATTTAGGTTTTGCTGTCTGAGTAATCGGATGACAACATCATAAATCAACAATAAAAATTATGGCAAAAGAATCAATCAAAGCCAGGCAGAGAAAGCGCGAAGTAATGGTCGCTAAATATGCCGCTAAAAGAGCAGCTTTAAAAGAAGCAGGTGATTACGCAGCATTGGATTTGCTTCCAAGAAATGCTTCACCGGTTCGTTTAAAAAACCGCTGCCAAATTACAGGTCGTCCAAGAGGATATATCAGGTATTTTGGTTTATCGAGAGTTGTATTCAGAGATATGGCTTTAGACGGTAAGATTCCAGGGGTTAAAAAGGCCAGCTGGTAATTTAAAGTTACGTAGAGCTGCGTAACAACAGTATTAATCAATTTTACAACCGTATTAATTTAGATACACATGGTAACAGATCCTATAGCAGATTTCTTGACAAGGGTTCGTAATGCACAAATGGCCGGTCATAGAATAGTAGAAATTCCTGCTTCAAACCTGAAGAAACGTATTACTGAGATCCTGTATGCTCAAGGTTATATTTTAAAATATAAGTTTGAGGATGATAACAAGCAGGGGCTTATTAAAATCGCCTTAAAGTATGACCCTACAACTAAACGTCCAGCCATCCAGGCTCTGGAGCGTATTAGCCGCCCAGGGTTACGTCAATACTCTAAACCCGCTGATTTCAAAAGAGTTATCAATGGTTTGGGTGTAGCGATCATCAGCACTTCAAAAGGTGTGATGACTGCTAAACAAGCAAAAGCTGAAAATGTCGGTGGAGAGGTCCTTTGCCACATTTATTAAAATAATTCGGGTTTTAGATACATTAAGCCGGACATACACGGCTGATCGGTTTAGAACCTCTTATATTCATTTTTTAAATTATATTGTATGTCTCGTATCGGTAAAAAGACCATCATTATCCCTGCAGGTGTAACTGTGACTGTGGATAATGCGAATGTGGTTAAAGTTAAAGGCCCTAAAGGGGAATTGACGCAGCAGATTGATCGCGAAATGAAGATTGAAATAGAAGGAACAGAATTGAAAGTCATTCGCCCAACTGAGCAAATCCGTCATAAAGCGTTGCATGGTCTGTACCGTTCAATCATTTCGAATCTGGTGAAAGGTGTAGCTGAAGGCTTCACTAAAGACCTGGAATTGGTTGGGGTTGGTTATAAAGCGACCAATCAGGGCAACCTTTTAGACCTGTCCTTAGGTTACTCTCACAATATCGTTGTAGATGTTCCAAAAGAACTTAAGGTAACCACTGAAATGGTGAAAGGGAAGAACCCGGTAATCAAATTAGAAAGCTTTGACAAGCAATTACTTGGGCAGGTAGCCGCTAAGATCCGCAGTCTCCGTAAGCCAGAGCCATACAAAGGTAAAGGTATCCGGTATGTTGGTGAAATTGTCCGTCGTAAGGCAGGTAAAGCAGCTGGTAAATAATATTCTTATAAGTAATGAAAGGTGCATTCGCCCTTTCATTACTTTCAACATAATAAATAGTTCGTTTTCCGGCAGTATCGGAAAATTAAAAAGATAATAATGAACACTATTCAAAAGAAACAAAAGATCCGTTTTCGGATTCGTAAAAAGATCAACGGAACGGCACAGAAACCACGTCTTTCCGTCTTCAGAAGCAATACTTCTTTGTATTTGCAGCTGATTAATGATGAAGACGGTGTAACAATTGCCGCTGCATCTACAAGAGATAAGGATATCGCAGCACAGACAGGCACAAAGACTGAGAAGTCTAAATTGGCTGGTACTGCTGTTGCACGTAAGGCACAGGAACTTGGCATTAAAGAAGTAGTATTTGATCGTGGTGGTAATTTGTACCATGGTCGTGTTAAAGCTGCTGCTGAAGGTGCCAGAGAGGGTGGTTTACAATTTTAATTTCAATTATTTTTTAGAAAAAGTAAATAGATTTCAATGTCTAATACAAATATACAAAGAGGAAAACCTGCAGCTGATTCTGATTTAAAGGAAAAGGTTGTTACTATTAACCGTGTTGTTAAAACAACCAAAGGTGGCCGAACTTTTAGTTTCTCCGCATTAGTAGTTGTTGGAAACGGTGCCGGTACAGTAGGACAAGGTT
>DATJDF010000413.1:0-5211 GCA_035497555.1 Arachidicoccus sp.
ATCCTCCCTTAGTTGCCCATGCATCTGGATATCTAAAGAAGAAAAAGGTTCATCAAGAAGCAAAAGTTCTGGCTGGACTGCCAGTGCTCTAATGAGTGCCACTCTTTGGCGCTGACCACCTGACAACGTATTCGGTTTTCTGTCGGCAAGCCCCTCAAGATGCACCATTTTCAGCAATCGGATGATTGCATTGCCGTCCCGCCTGCTTTTGCCGGCGTACTGGAGGTTTTCGAGTACGGTCATATTCGGAAACAGTGCCAGATCCTGGAAAACAAATCCGATATTTCTTTTTTGAACAGGAACATCGATGTTTTTTTCCGTATCCAGCCACACTTTATGACTCGAAGTAATATAGCCATTTTCCGGCTGCAATAAACCTGCGATAATTCTAAGTAAACTTGTTTTACCCACACCGGAGGCGCCATACAGGACGATAAATTCTCCTTTTTGGATCGTCATGTCAATACAGAGTGCTCCCAGTCCGGCTGCCATTGCTAATTTCTTATGGATGGAAATACGGAACATTAATTGGAAACTGGTTTAAATATTTTCTTATTTAATTTGTAGGTCAAAAGCAGGATGATAAAGGAAATAATAACAAGCGTGATAGCATATATGTGCGCCTCACGGTAATGGAGGGATTCTACCGCGTCATAAATCGCAATGGAAGCTACTTTGGTTTTTCCTTCCAGATTGCCCCCAATCATAAGAACGACCCCAAATTCACCCATAGTGTGCGCGAAGGTCAGTACAATGGCGGTAATAATTGCTGGTTTCATGTTGGGCAACAACACTTGAAATAGTGTCTGCCATTTGCTTTTCCCAAGTGTATAGGAGGCTTCTTTTAAACTAGGTGGAAGACTTTGCAAACCTGCTTGTAGGGGATGGACCATAAACGGCAGGCTATAGATGATAGAGCCAATAACAAGTCCCGGAAAAGAAAATATTAGCCGAAGATCAAACCATGATGCTAAAAATCCGCCCACCAAACTTTTCGGGCTAAAAAAAATCAACAGATAAAAACCTAAAACGGATGGAGGCAATACCAGCGGGAGGGTAATAATGGATTCTGCAACAGATTTAAATCGGAAGGATCTGAAAGCGAGAAAAGATGCAATAGGAATGCCTATAATTAGCAATAGAATGGTGGTCATCAGTGCTAATTCAAGGCTAAGCCATATAGGTTGAAATTGGAAGGTCATTTTACGTATCAGTTTTGGTAAATAACATATCAGTTGTTTTTACTAAGCCCTGGGCTGAGTCGCCAGGTTTTAGCTGCATTCTTTTGGCGGATGCAGTCGTTATGACAGAAACCAACTGATGATGCCTAAAATCAAAAGTAATTTTTGTCAGGACTTTATGCATGGTCACGGCTTTAATAGTAACATCAAACCTGTTTTGAATACTTAGTTCTCCTGTGAGATTCTTGCCAATAGACATGGCCGTTTCTTTAAAGCTTACCATTACGCTGTCACCTACTTCTAATATAGCAGAAGACTCAGGCTCTTCTGTTCTGATCGCGGATATCAGGCTTCCTTCTACCTCGATTTTTATAATGGAGATAGCTTCATCGTTTTCGATGCTTTGGACGTATCCTTTTAATTTATTCATGGGACAATGTAGCCATAAGATTTAAAAATTGATTTCCCTTCCGTAGTGAAAAGATATTTATAAAATGCCCTGACACTCCCTGGATTGTTTTCGGATGCATGTTTTAGAAGGACGACCCCCTGCCGGATGGGGGAATAAAGGTCAGCGGCTACTTCTATCCATTTACCTTTTCCATTCAAGTCGGGCGACTTTACGACCGATTTTGCGGTAAAGGCGGCATCAGCAACTCCTGATACTAGATATTGGTTCACCTGGGAGATACTTTCACCGTATACGATTTTATTTTTTATAGCGGCATAGATACCGAGCTTTTTCAGGATTTGAATGGCCGCAGCTCCGTATGGCGCTGTAGCTGGATTGGCCACAGCTATGGTTTTTATGGATGCTGATTTTAAACACTCCAGTCCTTTGTCTATTTTGTTGTTTTTTAGTGTCCAGAGAACTAAACTGCCAATTGCATAGACACGGGTTTTGTTAAGACTATACCCGGCATTATACAGATTGTCAGGATATTTCATATCCGCAGATAAGAAAATATCATAGGGGGCGCCATGTGATATCTGTGCCGTTAATTTTCCAGAAGAGCTAACGACGAGTTCGATTTTTGCCTTATTTTTTCGCTCAAAGCCTTTTTTCAGGGCCTGTGTGACAAAGCTTGCATTGGCAGAAACGGCTACCCGGATTTTTTGACCGTACACGAAGGAATCCTTTGGGCAGAAAAGCAGCCCACAGGCAAAAATAAATACGATGAGTGTTTTAATTAACTTCATAATTAAAAATAATATGACAAAAATAAGGTCAAAATGGAATAATCTGTCTATTTTTGATTGATATTAATTATATATTGATAAAATATATTTGAAGCGTAGGCATACAAACGACTAGATATTATATATAATGTAGCAATAAAATGAATGAATATATTTTTAGTAGATATTAAAAATACGAGGTAGATCCCTTATTTATAGACAGAAAGAGGGCCACTGGTCTTAAGGCTTTAACTCGGGATTTTTTTTGGATTTGTAGATATTAAAAAAGTATTATATGAAAATCAGAATTAAAGGAAATTCTATAAGATACAGGTTAACTAAATCAGAAGTAGAAAAATTATGGAGGGAAGACCATCTTGAGGAAAACACGGCGTTTCCTGGGAAATCCTTGCAATATGCCATCTACTCCACGGATGACAGTATACTTTCAGCTGATTTTAAAGGGGATAAAATTGTATTAAGTATGCCAAAGACAATGATTGAAACGCTCCAGTTAAGTGACAAGGTGGGGTTTGAGCAAACAGCCGGTCCGGTATATCTTCTCGTAGAGAAGGATTTTGTCTGTATTGACAAAGTGGACGAAGATCAGTCGGATAATTATCCCAATCCACATCTGAACTGTTGATTAAATTTAAATGGGCCATGATTACAGTAGAGCAGGCAGAGGCTATTATTCAGTCGCAAATAAGGAATTACGGAGTGGAAGAGGTAGATTATAGCGTTGCGGTAGGAAGGGTGCTGGCAGAAGCTCTGTCGGCCGACCGGGATTTTCCTGCTTTTAACCGGGCCACCGTAGATGGTATTGCCATCAGCTTTAATGCAATTGATAGCGGGATTCGTTCTTTTAATATCGCCGCAACGCAGGCGGCTGGCGCCCCGCCCTGCGCAGTGGCCTCAATGGACCAGTGCATTGAGATTATGACCGGTGCGGCGGTGGATGAATCTGTCGATACCGTTATTCGCTATGAAGATCTTGAACTGTCTGGTTCTGAGGCAACACTAAAGGATCTTAAAATTATAAAAGGCGCGAATATTCATCTCCAGGGAGCTGATCAGAAAAAAAATGATGTGGTAGCGGGTGCCGGCCGCATCATTACGCCTGCAGTTATAGGCCTGGCTGGCTCAATTGGAAAAGCAAGGCTGACTGTAAAAAAGTTGCCACGTATAATCATTATTACGACAGGAGATGAATTGGTCGATATAGAGGAAACACCGACACCCTATCAATTACGACGGTCAAATGGCGTAACCATAAAGGCTGTCATAGCGCGTTACGGCATAGATGCTGATATGATCCATCTGAAGGATGATTACAACCTTATTAAAAGTGAGTTGAATCGTTGTCTTCAGGAATATGACGTGATACTTATGAGCGGTGGAGTTTCAATGGGCAAGTTTGATTATGTCCCAAAGGTTTTGGAAGAATTATCCGTAAAAGAATTATTCCATAAGGTGAAGCAAAAACCTGGAAAACCTTTTTGGTTTGGTCATCATGAAAATCAAACCTTAATCTTTGCATTTCCGGGAAACCCGGTTTCTGTATTTATGTGTCTTCATCGGTATTTTATTCCATGGCTTGACAAGGTACTAGGCTTGAAGGTTCATACTCCTGAGTATGCTATATTAAAAAATAAAGTATCTGCGGCTTTTCCTTTGCAGTTTTTTGCACAGGTTCAGTTATGTAGGGATCCAACCGGTAGATTGTCAGCGGAAGTTATCAGCAGTAATGGATCGGGCGATTTTTCTAATCTGATTTATACAGATGCCTTTATGGAATTCCCGATGGATAACAAGGAATTCCATAAGGGAGAAATATTTCGAATCTGGAGATATATTACCTGAGTTCATTGTGGGCTTCTGGACTTGGGCAGATTTGGCTTTTAGGATAATAATTATTCATTATTTCTGTCTGATTTAACAATTGTTAAGAGGACTTTGTAATTAGCAAAATTGATGTCAGTTAGTGAACCGGTAATAGGAATCAGGTTTTAAACTATTTATAATATTATATAATGGCTGAACTTTCACACTTAAATAAAAATTCAGATCCATCAATCGTGGATATCACTGAAAAGAAGATTACACGCAGAATGGCCATGGCTCGTTGCCTGATATCTTTGCCGAAAATTGTATTGGAGACGCTGCAAAAGGAAGATTTTAAAACAAAGAAAGGATCCGTTTTCCAGACAGCGATTATCGGTGGCATCATGGCCGCCAAAAAAACCGGTGAATTAATTCCCCTTTGTCATCCTTTAGGCCTTGAAAATTGTGAGATTGACATCGAACTGAATGCCGAGGAAGATATTGTCATCCACTGCAGGACGAACATCGAAGCAAAAACAGGGGTGGAGATGGAAGCATTAATGGGAGCCTCGATTGCTGCACTAACCATTTATGATATGTGTAAGGCACTAAGCCATGATATTGTGATTAAGGAAATTAAGTTGATGGAGAAAACCGGAGGTAAAAATGATTTTAGAAGATAAACATATACCTGCCTTAAATGGCTTGGTACTGGCCGGAGGTAAAAGTATAAGAATGGGTACAGATAAGGATTTAATAAAATGGCATGGCAAGGAGCAACGCTACTACGCCGTGGATTTATTAAAAAAGTTTTGTGCTGATGTTTTCATTTCTTGCCGCCCGCAGCAGGAATATCAAATTGATAAAGCATATAAAACACTCCCCGACAGCTTTTTAGCAATGGGCCCATTTGGGGGCATTCTTTCTGCGCTGCGCGCTGAGAGAGATAGCGCCTGGTTGGTGGTTGCCTGTGACCTTCCTTTATTGAATGCTAAAACGGTTGAATTTTTAATCAATAACAGAAACC
>DATJDF010000414.1:0-5646 GCA_035497555.1 Arachidicoccus sp.
ATGCGACCTATATTGAAATGTCCAATAGCGGGCATATTCCGATGTTTGAAGAGCAGGAAAAGTACCTTAAGATCCTGGAGAACTTTTTGGGATGAATTTATTTATATTTCAAACCCTGTTTCAATCTGACCGCTAAATAAAGCGACGAATTGATTAAAAGATAATATTTGGAAAATCAAATAACGGTTTATATTTAGGCCTGCAAAATCAAGTCAAAACTAAATAATGTGCTTAAAAATGATCCCGATTTTTCAGAAAATCGAAGGTAGACGACAATTTGTGAAATTATTCCCGATTTGTTTTCTTGTGGTTATACTCCTAATTACACCCACCGCATACGGGCAAGTGAAAGAAGCATCAAAGAACCTAAAGCAGCAGGCAGATAAAATGGTCGCGGCTTTATTAAATGGGGATTATGCTGCTTTTACGGGGTACACAAACCCGGCCCTGGCAAATGCAATGGGTGGAACTTCAAAAATAGCAGCAATTTTAGAAAAAGGAGTTAAAGATATGCAGGCGCAGGGATTCAGCTTTCACCATATTACCCTTGATGAACCCTCAAAGATTATAGAAAGCGGGGCTGAATTACAGGCAACGATAGCCGAGCATTTGGAGATCAAGATGGCAGGGGGAAAATTAGTTAATACTTCAATGTTAATTGCTTTTTCATCAGACAATGGTAACACTTGGACATTTATAGATGCCGCTGACAAAGACATGGTGACATTAAGAAAGGTCCTCCCCAATATTAGTCCGGCTATTACCATCCCAATTAAGCGCGCTCCGGTATTTGTGAAGGATTAAATTTTATTAGGCCTCCCGCCTTGCTACACCTAGAAGATAAAGAGCAGTGGCAGAATTTCCGGATTCTGTCACTGCTCTTACCATTATCATTAATTTGGGCACCTGCGTAAAATTGTGCCTGTTCTTATTGCTTTTTTTGCCAGAGGCTGATTTCGCCCATGGTCATAAATGCTTTATCACCCCAGTTCTCCAGCAGTTTAAACCGAAGATAACGATACTTAGGTGTTCCAGCAGGAAACTCAAAACTCTCTCCATTTTGTGCAAATGCAATATCTTCTTCGCTTTTTTGTCCAACTGGTAGCCCCGAAGGTTTATAACTTTGACAAGTGATAAGTTTGTTCCAACTCTCCCAGCTGCCATCAGCATTAGGATGGTTACTGCCCCAGACTTCAAAACGCTTGACATTTTCCTTTTCATATAATCTGTCGGCGGCCTGCCAGAATTTTATGCGTGTTAGCTCCGTGGAAACAGACAGGTCAACAGTGAACCATTGATCATCACCGTCACCAGTGGCCATGCCCGGTGTCCCGTAATTATCATCCCATAAATATTCCATTTTCCAACCATGTGCATAGGACTTGTCTGTCGGCAATTTTAAAATACTTAACAGAGATTTATCTACCAGCGTCTCTTCCACCGGGAAAGCTATTTCGATCGCCGGTGTAAAAAAAGTATCAATAAAACTCGCCTCTGGTTTGAAGAGCGTTTGGTATACATACTTAGAATTCGCCTTGTAGTCTTTCAAAACGACAATACTTGTATCGATTGGAACAATGACCTGAACAGAATCATTTTGCTTGTTCAGGTAACGGATGCGGGTACCGATTTCTCCGACTGCAGCATGACCCCAATAAATCTTTAATCCGCCTTCTTCGGGATCCACTTCTGATGATTTAATCATCCTGGGGGTAAGACTGATGGCATAATTATCACCGTATACCTCGCCCATGGTATTAAAAGCAACTGAGGAGTTTCCTTCTTTGTCAAAAGTATAAATCTGAAAGTTATAATTTCCTTCTTCTAATGGGCTAATGTAGACAATAGAAGTATCATTAACCATGGGTGATACTTTTAGGTCCATTGAATCTCTTTTATCATTCCAGAAAATTCGGATATGATCCATTAGTGGATCGGGCTTGGTTACGAGTGTCAATTGTATTCGACCACTACCCGGTGCGACAATAGCTGTGTCCAGTCTGGAAGAATAGACCAGTTCACCACCTTTTGTAAAGTCCCGGTAATCGTCTTTTTTGCAAGCGGAGTATAAAAAACTGACTCCTATTGCCGTGAGACTAAATATAACAAGTAAACGTTTCATAGAAAATATTTTTGTGTGCATATTAAATTTAATTTTCCTAATTCTTAATCCTCCCTGTTTAATTTGGGTCGCCAAATAGTTGGAGCTCATTAAAATTCACATAAGTTCCATCAGACCAGTTCCGGGTCGTTTTAAAACGGATATAACGGACCTTAGGTACATCTAAAGAGAAAGTGATTGTTTCCCCGGCAATTGCCGCATCTAGGTCAGCTTGCGATAATTCTCCCGCAGGAAGCCCAGAAGGCTTAATCTGTTCATACTTAGCTAGCAGCGTCCAGCTGTCCCAGCTGCCATCACCGGCGGGGTTATTCGAGCCCCAAATCTCTACATTTCTTGGACCATGCAGGTTGTAATAAAAGTCTTGACGCATAAACCAGACCAAGCGACTGAGTTTTGCCTCTACACCCATATCAAAAGTGAACCATTGCGGCATTGTAGCTTTGTCTCCTGTATGGTAATAGCTTCTACCATTATTGGTTACATCGCCATCAAATAAAAATTTGACATCTCCGCCGTAACCCAGTGGTGCGTCATTTGGTAGTTTGACTTCTTTCATTTTTGTTCTATCCAACAGGACTTCATATAAAGGCAGAACATGCGTGATCAACGTATCGGATAGATTACCCCATCGATCCCTGATGTAGATCCCTATTTTTGTATCTACAGCTTTCAAGCCGTGCGTAGAAAAATTGCCATTTTTCAGGTCGGTATAAAAAGTATTTATAGGTGAAAAATTGCCCAGTGTGTCATTGGCGAGGATAACAATGGCCAGGTTATCACCAGCGGTATTATTAAATTTTACATTCATGCCGCCAAAATCAGGCTTAATCTCCAGATCGGACATCACGGTCGTGATAGCAGGCGTTCCAGGATTTACATTGATTTCAGTCGGCGTGGACAGATTGCCGCCCTTATCTTCAGCTATCAATGACACTTTGTAATCATCCGTATCGCCAAATCCTTCCAGTTTAATACTGTTCTTAAAACGGCTCACCTTAAATTCCCTGAATTTCCCCTCTTTGCTGATATAGGAGGCTTTTACACAGAGTAAATCAATATCTGCAGGTTGCTTAAATTTAATCTCTACAGCACCGCTGAGTGGCGTCACTTTTTCCACCTGGACCGCTGCCGGTGGCGTTCCATCCTTTTTAGCGGATCTGTCAACAGTATCCTTTTTACAACCTATCTGACATAGCAGTATCAGGCTTATATAAAACAGTATATTTTTCATAATAGAATTTTTAAAACAGGTTTAAATCGAAAATTCACTCATTGTTGCGTTATATTCCGGCTCAGCAGGGCTGAGCCGGATTTCTACGCTTTACCAACCAATATTTTGAACTAGATTGGGGTTGATCTGGATATCATATTCCCGGATTGGCCAGAAATAATCTCTGGGTGCAATAAATTTCTGATTAAATAACAAAACCCGGTTATTATAATCCTCATAATTGTCCTGAACGATATCCCATCCATAAATAGCACTGTTTAAAACCTTGGGCGCGGTCTTCCAGCGCCTCAGATCCCAGAACCGGCTACCTTCAAAGGCCATTTCAATAAGGCGCTCATGATGGATGATGTCTCTTAAACCGGTGACTGATTTGTACTTATCAGGGAATATAGAAAATTCAGACCAGGAATTTTCTACAGATTTGAGTCCTGCTCTGTCCCGGATGGCATTAATATAAGAGAGTGCTTCGGCAGATTTGTTATTTTCATTTAAAGCCTCTGCATATAGCAGATAAAGATCTGACAACCGCATTACCGGCCAGGGATATGTCTCATAAGAGGCACCTGAGGTAGCACTTGCAACCAGGTTCCAGTTCACCACTTTTTTATTGTAATATCCTGTAATTGAATACAGACGGCTCTGCTTTTTACCAGAATACTGACCTATTTTGCTTTGGATATTAAACATGCCATTTTTCATAAACCAACGAGATCCGTCAAAGCCAAGATCCGCATAAAACCGCGCCTCTCTGTCAAAATGCAAAGACACCGTTTCATAATTAGGCTGCAAATAATCACTTCCGCCACCGGTTGATCTTAATTTATACCTGCCTGCATAATCCCAGGTCCTGTCCTCTTCAATGGGTACCCCATTTTTTGAATAGAAAAGTTCGGCCATGCGAAGTGGTGGTGCCAGCTTTCCCTTCAGGTCCAGGGTGAGGTTATTAGGATCTAATTGTGGGCAAGCATAGAGCTGCATCCATTTGGTAGGATTACCTTCATTTGTACTCCCCCAGATCAGCTCACTATTCCATTTCTCGCAAATGGCATTACGAATACTCATTTCCAGCTGCATAGTGGAGTCTGCAGTAGAGAGACTTGCATCAAAATGATACAGTTTTAAGCCCGCCTCAGTTGCAGCGTCTACAGCTTCCTTACATGCGGCCTCTGCCCGCTCCCATTTCTTTGGATCAAAAGTGGGGTTAAACAATACAACACCGTTGTTATTTTTTAAACGCGCAAAATCATTGTTGCCATTAAATAGAGGGCTGGCGGCTGTCACGAGAACCCTGGCTTTAATCGCGAGCGCAGCTACTTTGCTGATGCGGCCAAGTTCAGTTGTTTCACTGGTTATCGTTAATGGTAACCCGCCGCCTTGCTTTACGGCTAAAGCACTGTCTATCAGTCCGGTAATATAATTCACCACAGAATCTACCGGTTGCCTGTATACCTTCACTTCCTCAGGCGTTGCAGTGGTCGCCAGGTTTTTATCTACAATAGGAATCGGACCATACATCCTGAAAAGATACCAATGGAAATAGGCTTTTAAAAATTTAGCCTCATCCACCCACCTGATTTTAAGATAAGGCGGTAAATCGGGGACGCGGTCTATATTTTCAAGAAAAATATTACAGGTACGGATGCCCTGCCACATAGAGATGCCGTCATAGCCGTCCCAATAGTTCATTAAAGGACTATTTTTATTTTGCTCATTTCTGGCGATGTTATAAGGATCTTTGGAAAAATAATCCTGCGTCATGGGCCAGTATGTCCATGCTTCGTCGCCTGTACTGATGGCCGGGTTCATATCCGGATGGCCTTCCCGAGGCAGATAAGAATAACAGGTAAATAAAAACTTCTCAGCTTCATTCTTATTGGCAAATGCATGGTCGACTGTTGCCACGTTATCTGGGACAACATCCAGATAATCTTTATTACACCGGATAAAACACAGGCATAGCATCAGACATAATAGAGTCTTCCAATACCGCATAGCAGTGTGAAAGAATACTATATTGGATATTATTTGTTTCATAGAGAAATATTTGAATAAACTTTTTAAATTGATTGGCCTGCTTTAAACAGGAATAAATTTGGGTTATAGTGATAAGTTGACACCTAGATTGTAGACACGTTGCAGCGGATAGCCTAACCCGTCACCGCCTTGTTCCGGATCCCATAATTTAAATCCACTGATTAAAAACAAATTGCTTCCGTTTACGTAGAATCGCAGACCATCCAGGCCCCAGCGTTTTAGCGTTGCGGCAGGCAGTGTATAACCTATTTCTGCGCTC
>DATJDF010000415.1:0-4372 GCA_035497555.1 Arachidicoccus sp.
AACGATTGCTATTGATAAACACACTTCTTTATTCAAAGTGATCAATAATGTGACGCAGAAAGTTGCATTCGCCACTTTGACGCCAACTACTTTTGCCAAAGGGAAGGTTACACTCGTTTTAAAAGAAAACCCGGGAGAATATTTTTACGGGGGTGGTGTTCAGAATGGACGATTCTCACATAGAGGTACCAGTATCTCCATTGAAAATCAAAATAGCTGGACGGATGGTGGCGTAGCCTCACCGGCTCCTTTTTTCTGGTCTACCAATGGCTATGGCGTCATGTTTTATACCTTTAAGCCCGGAAAGTACGATTTTGGCGCAAAAAAGGAAGGCGAAGTCATCCTGTCTCATAATACAGATTACCTCGATGTCTTTTTTATGGTCGGTGACGAGGCAGCCGGATTATTGCAGGATTTCTATCAGTTGACAGGCAATCCGGTATTATTGCCCAAATTTGCCTTTTATGAGGGGCATTTAAATGCCTATAATCGTGACTATTGGAAGCGGGATACTTCCGGAATCCTTTTTGAAGATGGACACCGGTACAAAGAAAGTCAAAAGAATAGTGGTGGTATAAAAGAATCATTGAATGGGGAGAAAGGGAACTATCCCTTTTCTGCAAGAGCAGTAATTGACAGATATGAAAGCAATGATATGCCCCTGGGCTGGATATTGCCCAACGATGGGTATGGCGCCGGTTATGGCCAGACCGGCACACTGGATAGCAATATCGCCAATTTGAAATCATTTGGAGACTATGCACGTGAGAAAGGTGTTCAAATCGGCTTGTGGACCCAGTCGGATTTACATCCTAAACAGGGAATAAGTGCGCTCCTGCAAAGAGACATTGTGAAGGAAGTACGAGACGCGGGTGTACGCGTGCTGAAAACAGATGTTGCTTGGGTTGGTGCCGGTTATTCTTTTGGTCTGAACGGGGTGGCGGACGTCGGTCATATCGTCCCTTACTACGGGGGTGATGCCAGGCCTTTTATCATCACCTTAGACGGATGGGCAGGTACACAGCGATATGCAACTGTATGGAGCGGGGATCAAACCGGTGGGAACTGGGAATATATCCGTTTTCATATACCGACTTTTATAGGGGCCGGCCTGTCAGGCCAGCCCAATATCACGTCCGATATGGATGGGATATTCGGAGGCAAAAACCCGGTGGTTAATGCAAGAGGGTTTGAGTGGAAAACATTTACGCCTATGCAGTTAAATATGGACGGATGGGGTGCTAATCAGAAATATCCGCAGGCGCTGGGAGAGCCTGTCACCTCTATTAATCGTACCTACCTGAAATTAAAATCAGAACTACTTCCTTATACTTACAGTATTGCCAATGAGGCAGTTACTGGCCTTCCTATCATACGTGCAATGTTTCTGGAAGCACCTAATGATTACACCTTTGGTAAGGGCACACAGTATCAATATATGTATGGCCCGTCCTTTTTAATTGCTCCTATTTACCAGGCAACCGAAATGGATAAAGATGGCAACGATATCCGCAATAATATTTATTTACCAAAAGGAAGCTGGGTGGATTATTTTACGGGACAGGTCTACGGGGGTGATCAAATTTTGAATAGTTTTGATGCGCCGCTCTGGAAATTACCTGTTTTTGTAAAAAGAGGTGCTATTATTCCAATGAATAATCCCAATAACCATGTTGATGGAATTGATAAGGCCGTCCGCACGTATGAAGTTTATCCATTCGGGAAGACCTCTTTTACACAGTATGATGATGATGGCACCACGCAGGCCTACAAAAACGGTAGGGGTGCAACTACATTGATCCAGTCCAATCTGGCAGGGAGTACAGCTACGGTTACGATAAATCCGACAAAAGGCGATTTTAACGGTTTTGTAAAACAAAAAGGAACCCAATTTAAAATTAATGTTTCTGAAGCACCAGAAAATGTATCAGTTGCTGTAGGTGACAAAAAAGTGAAATTGACAGAAGTAAAATCCCTGGACCAATTCAATAGAGGCAGCAATGTCTATTATTACAATGCTGCGCCTGATTTAAATCAGTTCGCAACCAAAGGGAGTAGTTTTGCAAATATAAAGATGATAAAAAATCCACAGGTTTGGGTGAAAATTGCATCAACTGATATTACGGCAAATACTGTTGAATTGCAAATCAAAGGATTCAAATTCGCAACTGTAGACACCCAAAAAACACATACCGGAAAATTAATAGCGCCCAATAGTTTTAATATTTTGGATAGCAACAGGACCGCTTATTCTTTAAATCTTACATGGAAAGGCGTTGATAATGCGGATTTCTATGAGTTGGACTTTAATGAGATGCATTACACAACCATCAGGGGTACACATTTCTTATTTGATAATTTGCAACCTGAAACCAATTATAGTTTTAAATTAAGGGCCGTAAATAAAGAAGGTAATTCTAGTTGGGTGACTTTAAACACGAAAACGGATGTGAATCCGTTAGAATTTGCTATTCCTGGCATTTTGGCAACCTGTACTGCTCAGGAGCAGGATGGAGAAGGTATAAGTAAAATGTTTGACTTTGATGAAAATAATACCTGGCACACCAACTGGGAGAAACAGGCAGTTCCATTTGATATTATCATGGATTTGAAGTCAGTCAATCAATTAGGCAAGTTTGAATATCTACCCCGTATTAGCGGGAGCAATGGGCTTATAACCAAAGGAACTGTGTATTATAGCTTAGACAAGAACAATTGGGAATCTGGTGGCGATTTTGTCTGGAAGCGGGATAATAGGGTTAAAACCTATGAATTTGCAAGTCATCCTTTTGCCCGGTACATTAAGATAGCTGTTGAAGAAGGGAAAGGCGGCTTTGGTTCGGGCCGTGAACTATATGTGTTCAAAGTACCTGGCACGGAAAGCTATTTGCCTGGGGATATCAACCATGATCATAAAATCGACAATAATGATCTGACTTCTTACATGAACTATACAGGACTTAGAAAAGGAGATGCTGATTTTGAGGGTTATATCAGTAAGGGTGATAATAATAGAAATGGCTTGATTGATGCCTACGACATTTCCGTAGTTGCTACTCAGTTAGCGGGTGGCGTCAGAACAGAAGACAGCTTACATCCGGTAACCGGTTCATTGCGTATATCCGCTGATAAACAGCAATACCAAAAAGGGGAAACAATCGAAATAATGGTAAAAGGCGATGATCTGACAAGTGTAAATGCGTTCAACTTTGCCTTACCTTATGACCAGAAGGATTATGAATACGTAGGTATACAATCCGTTAATACCAAAAGTATGGAAGATCTTAGTTATGACAGGCTGCATTCAGATGGCGATAAAGTACTATATCCTACGTTTGTAAATGTTGGTAACAAAGCTGTATTGAATGGTAATCAAAATCTTTTCATTATCAGGTTTAAGGCAAAACAAAACCTAACCTTCAATCTAAAATCCGACGGTGGAATTCTGGTTGACAAGAAACTGAACTATAGCTATTTTAAGTAAGCGCTATTCTGGTTAGGTTACAAAATAAGTTTATTAAAGAATCCCCATTCTGAATTTCAGATCGGGGATTTTAATAATAATTATTGAGTATATCATTGAAATCCGGAAAATTTGCTGCAAAAACGCAGCAATTAATTGTGTTATTGCTTTTTAAATGCAGCAAAATGCATAATATTCGAATTTAATTATATCCGAGCAAGCGATGGACATCCTTCGCCCGTTTTCACCGTTTTTGACTGATTGATATATGTTAAAGTTTGGTTACCACTCAGGTGGTTAATTAGTTGGTCGGCCGCTCGAGGGGTTGCGGCTCCAAATTTTTGTAGCATCCTCTGGCACTGTCTGATCTGTAGTTCGATGCTGATTTTTGATTGATATACTAACTAATAAGGCTACGTTCCTCTGCTCCCCCTTCAGTCCTGCCTTTTTGGAACTTGCCTTTACAGCCTTTTTCTATATGGTTTTGCTGCGCTTTCGTGAATCGGGTTTTTCTTCCCTTAGGATTCCCAATAAAAATACCCGGGAGCAAAAAATAGTTGTATATAATATTCAATTTCTCAGGGTGAAGGGCACTGCACTTATCTAATTGAACATGAATATGTTATGAGCTAAATAAAGGAGCCTGATTGAGTAGATGAATATCATATTCATTTTTTACCCCTTTTTATCAAATTTTGAACGTCATCACATTTGGAGGCTGCCTGGATCTTACAGTATATTTGCTGCATAAATTTTAATGGCAGTTGATACCATTAGAATTTTCGATAAAGCGTTGCCACAAGTAACCACCATAATTTTTTAAGAACAAAAAATAAGTAAGTAAAAGCATACAGATGCTAAACATGCGCCTGTACAACAAAAGGTTGCCTTTGTCGTAAAGGAATTTTA
>DATJDF010000416.1:0-5017 GCA_035497555.1 Arachidicoccus sp.
AATTTCCGGCCGCTAATAGATCCCATTGACACATGATCCTCCTGTCCGAGTGAAGTCGGGATGCTATCTGCACTGGCAGGAAAACAAAGTGTTTTGTTTTCTGAAACTAATGCTGCGGCTGTGTATTGGGGAATCATAAAGCCGGAATTCAATCCGGCATGTTCAATCAGTAGCTTTGGCAAACCATATCGCCCTTCAATAATAAGATAACTTCTTCTTTCGGATATACTGCCTAATTCTGCTACGGCAACTGTGGCATAATCCAGTGCGATAGCAAGCGGTTCTCCATGAAAATTCCCGCCGCTGATCGTGTCAAAGGATCCGAGAATGATCGGATTATCTGTCACAGAATTTATTTCAATTGTCGTCAGTTCTTTTAAATGCGCCCAGGCAGTTCTAGAAGCGCCATGCACCTGCGGCATACAACGTAGTGAATAGGGATCCTGCACTCTTGCACAATTCAGATGTGCATTATGAATAGCTGAATCCCTCAATAAAACAGATAATCTATTTGCAACCAACTGATTGCCCGCAAAAGGCCTGATTACGTGCAGACGTGCATCAAATGGCTTGGTAGAACCCATTAATCCATCAAGTGATAATGCACCGATAATATCCGCAGCCTCCAGAAGATTATGCCACTCATATAAACCGTACACCGCATGAGCAGCAATAAATTGTGTCCCATTAATTAGCGCCAATCCTTCTTTTGCTGCAAGTTCAAGCGGTTGCAAACTGGTAAGTTTCAAGGCAACTTCAGCTGTCATGGTCTCTCCCTTATAGGATACCATGCCAAATCCAATCAAAGGTAGAAACAGATGTGCAAGGGGTGCCAGATCGCCCGAGGCGCCAACGGACCCTTGCTCCGGAACGCGCGGAATCATGTCTGTCTCTATCATGGTCAGTATCCGTTCAACTGTTGTCTCCTGGATCCCGGAATAGCCCTGGCAAAGCGCATGCAACTTTAATATAAGCATCAACTTCGCAATAGTAGGCTCAATATCTTTTCCGACACCTACGCTATGGCTCTTTAGCAGATTATGTTGCAAACGCCGGGTTTCGTCAGCTGAAATCAATGTATCACATAGCGGCCCAAAACCTGTATTGATTCCATAGACCACTGACTTCTCCCGGACAATCTCAGCAACCCACTCACTGCTACGGCGAATTTTTTCTCTCGTTATCGCTGACAAAGATCCTTTCCTTTTTCCATAGGCGAGGTCCATAGCTATGCCCACAGACAAAGTATCTATTCCATAATTAAATTCTTTTAAATCGTTTTCCATTGTATGCATCATTATCGTTCGTGTTATTACAATTTAAATCCAACCTTTATTTAGCAAGACGCGTCTCTTCCAGGTTAGCACTTATGATGGACGAAAGAGACTGCTTTTCAAAATGCGATTCTAAGTCTGCCAATGCAGGTAAAAAATGGGCAACCGCCGGATGGATTTTTTCCATTTCCTGAAGGCTCTTTGAAATTTCCAGCCAAACCGGTTGCAGCTCATCGCGCAACTTTGTGCCTTTTTCAGTTAATTGAAGTAGTAAGCTCCGTTTGTCTAATTCAGAGGGAATGGTTTCCACCAGCTTTTTCTCCTTTAAATGTTTCACCAACTGACTCACTGCCGAGTGCGAGATCATCAACTCATCCGCCACTGCACGAAGACTCACCGGCTCTCCCCTTGCCAATATAAAAAACAAAGGAAACCAGCCCGCTTCAAAAGAAAAGCCCTGCTGTTGGTAAACACGGTTTACTTCGGATAGAAAATATTCACTCATCCGTCGTAAACGGCTGCCCAATATTAAAAAGCCCAAATCTCTGTATAGAAATTGTTCATCCATTTATGTAAGTACTTACACAATATTAATGAAGTATTTACGAATCACCAAAACTCCATTGGTTAATTTTTACAAATGAGGGGGCTTAATGTTCCCAATGTAACATCACCCAAAGTGAAAGGCAAGAAATGAAACACCAGAGCAGGATCCCAAGACAAAGTGGTTTTATACCAACTACCTTCAGCGACTTCCGGCTTAATCCGGCACCAATAAAAAACAGCGTCAGGGTCAGCAGCTTCTCCGCTGCAGGCACAATCAACTTACCAATAGGTTGTATACCATGCAAAAACGTATTAGCGATCATTGCCAGAATAAATAAAAAAATGAAATAAGGGATTTTAACACCGGCCGGCTTTACCGCGGATTCGCCTTCAAGCAGATCCACCTGAACTTTCTCTTTGCCCCGGCAGAAAAAAAGCGCCAGAAAAGAAACCGGGATAATCCAGAGAGCTCTTTCCAGTTTAACCGTTGTGGCGATATGCATGGCAGTAGTACCATATTTGCCTGCAGCGGCCACAACAGAGCTGGTATCATGAATTGCAATGGCAGCCCAAAGTCCGAATTGATTTTGGCTAAGGTGGAAAAAATGGCCTAACCAGGGAAAAAGAAATAAGGCAATGGCATTTAATAAAAAGATTGTTCCAAGAGAAACAGACAGTTCAGTTTTTTTTGCTGACAGTAAGGGCGCCAATGCGGCAATGGCGCTGCCTCCACATATAGCTGTGCCAGCCGCAATCAATAAAGTGATATTAAAATTAATCTTCAACTTTCGTCCTAAGAGGATGCCCAATCCTAAAGTCAGAAAGATGGAACCGAGTGTGAGGAGCAATCCTTCCTTTCCGGCTTTCAATGCTTCCTTTATATTCATTCCGAACCCAAGCCCGATGATGGATACCTGTAAAAGTGTTTTTATGATGGTATGGCTGTATTTCTCAAAAGGTAAATTTCCCAGCTGCGCAAGACAGCAACCTAAGAGCAAGGCCAGCGGTGCAGAGATCCAGGGAGAAAAACAAAATAGGCCGATCAGAACAAAGATAATTTGTGGGAGGCGGTTAAAAGTTATTGGACATTGCTTCATCATAATAAGGTTTTATGAAGGGCAAAGTTCCTTTAGGAAGTCGTTGATCGTTTATCGTAATTTCTTATCTGTCATAACCGCTGGTTATAGCGATGTAAGGAAAAGTCTAAAAATGTTTGGGCGAGGCCATCTGGAATCCCTTGCAAATGCACGAAATAAAAATGGCGTAGGATCTCCATCTCCGGAAGTTCAATAATTTTAAAATCACCCCGGTTCAACTCCCGGGCAATGGCAGCAATGGAGACAAAACCAATACAATCGTAATTCTCCAAAAATGATTTTATTCCTTCAGTACTCCCGAGCATCATTACGACTTTGAGTCCCGAAAGATCCATTTCCTTACTGTGCAGCGCATCCTCTAAAACTTCAAGACTTCCAGATCCCCGTTCTCTGCAGACAATCGGCATTTCTTTCAGATCAGCAAGTGTAAGCGATTCCCGAATGGCAAATTTGCTTTTTGCGTGAGTAATCGCTACAATTTCATCCTTCATGAACGGCGTATACTTTAAAAGTGGATGATGCTTCATCCCTTCTACCACTCCTAATGCAATCTCTGCCGCCAGAACAGCGTTTTCAATGCTTTCGGTATTGCCATTTTTTAATGAAAGTTGTACATCAGGATAAGCCCGGTGAAATTTAGCCAGTACAGCAGGCAGGAGATATTGACCCGCGGTTGTACTGGCACCGAGATGTAACTCACCTGTATATTGGTTTTTGAGTACGCCTAATTCAAATTCCAATTTTTGATAAAGGGCTGTCATTTCTTCCGCCCGGGCCATGAGTAACTGACCTGCTTTTGTAAGTGCGATGCGTCCCGCCTTTCTATCAAATAGCCGAATTCCTAATTGACTTTCTAACTCCTTGATATTTTTGGTTACCGCCGGCTGACTGATAAACAGCTCAGACGCAGCTTTAGTAAAACTCAGGTTACGACCTACCGCGTAAAAAACTTTTAGTCGAAAATCTAACATAATACGAAGATACCGTTAATTTAAGAAGCGCCCTTTGGAGGCGCTTCTTATTACTGTTCTTTAAAATATTTTCCAGCGACTTTTCTCCTTGCTTGGTGGTGTTGCAGCCACAGCAGCTACAGGTGCTTTTAGTAAATCCCGATGCTCACGGTAAATTTTCCAAATAAACTCTCCAAATAGCGTATTGGACCATGCAAACCATTTCCGGGTAAATTTAATGGGAGCATTTGGATCGAAGGATTCATGCATAAAACCGGTACCGGCATGGGTGGATCTTAACATTTCAACACACTCCGCCATTTCTTTTGTGTCGGTAGAGGTAAGCCCCCGCATGGATATACCGATATGCCAGATCATATTCAGTCCCGTATGCGGACTTCCCACGCCTTCAGCAACCGTTCCCTTAAAGAAAAATGGATTGTCTTCAGAAAGGATATATCTACGGGTGTTCAGATAAGTGGCATCATTGGGAAACACTGTCTCTAAATAAGGCATAGCTAGTAAGGAAGGAACATTTGCATCATCCATTAGATTTTCGCTTCCATATCCATTGACTTCAAATGGATAGATCTTGCCATAAGTAGGATGCATAACCACCACCTTCTGTAAAGCAACATAAACGTCTTTTGCAAGTGCGCGTGCTTCTTTACCCTTCTCAGGGTCTTTCCCGATCTTTTCCCACATTTCTGCCAGTTCATTCAAAGATTTAACTGCAAAGAAATTACTGGGAATCAAATAAGGGAAAATAGTTGCGTCATCGCTTGGACGGAACATGGAACAAATCAAGCCATTGGGTTTCACAGGATAACCATAACCACTCATGGGTAAACTATCCGTTGCAAAGGAAGTCTCCCTGGTGAAGCTATAGGGCCCTAATCCATCAAATCGTTGTTGTTCCCTGAAAGTCTTGACGACTAAGGTCATCGCCTCTTTCCAGTGTTCATCAAAAGGAGCGATGTCGCCGGTTTCTTTCCAGAAATTATAGGCCAAACGAATTGGATAGCATAAACTGTCTATTTCCCATTTCCTTTCATGTACACCCGGCTTCATGTCAGTTTTGTCCGTTTTCTTCCATTCGCTGACTTTTGAATCATCTTTATAAAACGCATTCGCATAAGGATCTATAATA
>DATJDF010000417.1:0-10689 GCA_035497555.1 Arachidicoccus sp.
ACTTGAAAAGCTTTTGGGAAAATATTGTCAGATAATCTCGCCAATTAGACCACATATGCCAGCGCTCGCTTTCATGATAGGTATATGGAAGATGCAGGCTATCCAATTTCTGACGAAAATCTGCGACTTCCTTATATAGAAAATCTTGCTTACCGATCCCGATCCAGTAAAGTTTGTAACCTGCTTTCTGCCCCGCTATTAATTTCTGATCCAGGTTCTGATAAATAGCGGAACTGTCTCCACCTCTGGCTGATATAGCTGGCGAGAACAAGCCCACATAATCAAACATCCCAGGGGCATTAGCTGCAATATATAGACTATGGAATCCGCCCATGGATAATCCGGCAACGGCCCTGTCCGCCTTATCTTTCTTTACCCGGTAGTTTGATTCTACATAGGTTAAAATATCCTTAAAGGATTTTTCAAAAGTACCCTCCATGGTGTGGGGCAACATAAAGCTGACAGGAGCAAACCCGGTGGACGAATGACCCGGTGCAGCCGACTGAGCTGCGTTGCCATTGGGCATAACCACAATCATCGGCCGGGTCTTACCTGCCGCGATAAGATTATCCAGTATTTCTGTTGACCTGCCAAGTGTGCTCCAGGCAGTTTCGTCGCCCCCCATTCCATGGAGTAAATAAAGCACTGGATAACTTTTTGTTGACTGCTCATATCCAGGCGGGGTATAAACAGCCAGCCTGCGCTTCATCTTCAAAAAAGGCGAAGGATACCAGGGATAGCTAAGTGTACCATGCGGTACGTCATGCACACCGTAATTTTCTTCCCGTGCTCCAGGAATCATAAACAGGCTATACAAAGAGCTTACGTCACGCACCACATAGACATTAGACGGATCAACCATCGTTACACCGTCTACAACAAACTGGTAAGTATACAGATCAGAAGTCAGGCTGTCTGAAAGGTACTGCCAGACACCCTGATCATTTTTCTTCAGGGTAGCGGATGCTCCCTGGGTCAACCAGTCTCCTTTGACCTGTACAGATTTCGCACCCGGTGCCAAAAGTTGTAACCTGACCTTATGACCACCCTGAACGACAGGTGAATGAATCTGCTGAGGCTTCCCGCCGATATTTTGTTGTGCTGGCAGTACCAGCACAAGACACCAACAGCATACAAGTAATAATAAAAACTTCTTCATAATTCTATTTTTGTGTTTAGAAAGAATGTTTTTGCAATACATAGTGATTCAACCAGGCGTCCAATATAATATCATTACCATTTATGTAATCACCTTCTTTTCTTTCACCTTGAGCATCGCAAAGGCTCCTAAAATCATAAAAGCTCCTGCCATCACCAGTGAGAGAATCGCATTACTATGGTAAAAATACTTCAGGATAAGGCCGCCGAGCAGCCCATTGACGATTTGAGGAATCGTGATAAAAAAATTAAAAATCCCCATATAGACACCCATCTTCCGGGCGGGCAAGGCGGAAGCAAGGATAGCATAAGGCATTGCCAGTATGCTTCCCCATGCCATACCTACACCCACCATAGGTAAAATCAACCAATATTTGTTCTGAATAAAATAAATAGAAATAAGTCCTAATCCCCCTGCCAGTAAAGATACCGAATGTGCCAGCTTCTTACTCGTAAGTCTGGCGATACGGGGCAGCATCAGTGCATACACTGCCGAGACGCCGTTATAAACCGCAAATAAGACACCCACCCAATTGCCAGCCTCCGCATATGCTGCAGAAGCGGTATCAGATTTGGGCAAATGATAAATATGTTCTGCGATGGCAGGTGTGGTAAATACCCACATCGAAAATAAGGCAAACCAGGAAAAAAATTGCACCCAGCCTAGCTGACGCATCGTTACCGGCATCCGCTTAAAATCTTTTATGATTGTTCTGATACTCCCCTCTTTCTTGAAATGGGCTTCTTTAATTTCGTCTTCCTCATCCAAGGCGTATAACTTAACTTCCTCAGGCGAGTATTCCCTGGTGGTGACCAGGGTCCAGACAATGGCCGCTACCAATACCGCTGCACCGATATAAAAAGTATAAATAACATTGGCGGGTACCTCACCCGCCACAGCAGTTGAGGCGACATGGCCGTATTCTGCCAGCAGGTAAGGAAGTATCGATCCGATAATGGCGCCCGCGCCAATCAGGAAAGTCTGAATCGAAAATCCCAGGCTGGACTGGCTGTCTGGTAATTTATCTGCAACCAGTGCCCTAAAAGGCTCCATGGCAACATTGATGGAAGCATCCGTCAGCATAAGCATACTCGCACCTACAATAATCGGCGGCATCAGGTAAGCCAGAAAGGATGCATTGGGCATAACAATCAGCGCCAGTGCTGTTAAAAGAGCTCCAACTAAAAAATAGGGTTTTCGGCGTCCAAATCTTGTCCAGGTTTTATCGCTATAATGCCCAATAAGCGGTTGTACAATCATGCCGGTAAGTGGTGCTGCCAGCCAGAATAAGGACAAGTGATCCACTTGAGCGCCAAAGGTCTGCAGGATGCGGGATGCGTTTCCATTTTGCAGGGCAAAAGCAAACTGTATCCCAAAAAAACCAACACTCATGTTGAAAATGCTGCCTATGGATAATTTCGGCTTATTTATATGTGCTATCGTCATTTTAAACAGGTGATTATTTTGTCGTATTGGTAATTAAAAAATCTGCACGCAATAAAGTTGCCTCCAAATTAAAATTACGCAACTTTACCCTTCCTTCCTAAACTTTAAGTTTTAATGCAGTTCCCATAGTTGAAATCCGCCAGGTGGTACATCCACTGCTAAACTGCAATTAACCAGCACCCCTTTGTCGCCGCCCATCAGTTCAGTCGCGGTGTGATAATTTCCCGTCATAACAGATGCAGGTAATTGAACGTCTGTCTTAATCGCTTGCTGCCTGTCAAAATTGGCAAGCACCAGCAAACACGCTTTTTCACTAGTCCTTAGAAAACAAAACTGGCGCCCATTTAAAGCGGACGGTATCAACCGCTGATAGCGGCCCGTAGTAATCGCCTCATTACTTCCAGCGATATGCAGTAACTTTTTATAAAATGCCCTGAGCTCTTTTTGATCCGCATCCAGCCCGCCACCATCAAATCTTCCGCTATTCGCCCACTGTTGCATTGCAGGAACGCCCCAGTAATCAAATAGGGTCGTTTTCCCATCATCCCCACCGAGTCCTTCTGCACCCCCGGCTTTTTCACCCAGCTCCTGGCCAAAATAAATCAGGACCGGACCTGTTGAGATAGTGGCGGCGAGTCCCATCCCTGCCTTTTCACTGGTTAAACTCCCCGCAAAAAAACGGGACGCCAGCCGCTGCTCGTCATGATTTTCTAAAAAGTTGAGCATATGTCCACTGATACTATCTTGCGTCTGCATAACTTCAGCAATCCGGCTGACATCTGCACCAGAATCATTTTTGATCAGCGGTTTTAATGCGTCATATAAACCAACTTTATTGTAGAGATAATCAAACTGGCCGTAATGGATATAATGAGCATATTTTTCGGGACTATACGCCTCCGCAATAAATATTAGTTTTGGGTACCTGCTTTTAACCGCCGGAATTACCCAGTGCCAGAACTGCACAGGTACCATTTCCGCTACATCACACCTGAAGCCATCAATGCCCTTGCCGGCCCAGTAAAGCAGGATATCCCGCATTTTTGTCCATACGGGTGGTATAGGTGAAAAATGCGCTATGCGTCCATGCTCTATGTCAACCCCATAGTTCAGCTTTACTGTTTCATACCAGTCATCAATGGATGGCTCGGGACTGAACACATTATTACCTGTCGCCTTTGCAGGTACTTCAAAGAAGATGTTGTCTTTTAGAGGTGAGCTGTAAGCTACCCCACCCGCATCCACACCCGTGGGGACTTTAAAACGGCTGCCCGGTAAATAATAAAAATCATTTTGAGGGCTAAAGGCGAGCGCCGTATCATCACGAGCGCCAAAGTCTATTACACCCAAAGGTTTTTGGGTTGAATGATACCCTCTGGCTACATGATTGGGGATAAAATCCATCAGGACTTTCAGCTTGTGTACATGCGTTCTATGGACAAGGCTTTCAAATTCAGCCATCCGGTCTTTGAGGTGTACCGCAAGATCAGGGTCCACATCGTAATAATCTTTTACCGCGTAAGGTGACCCCGCACGCCCTTTTACAACATCGGGATCATCATCTGGTATGCCACATGCGGCATAACTCGTCATAGTTGCATGCTCCAGAACGCCAGTATACCAGATATGTGTAATCCCTAAGCTCTTAATACTGTCTAATGCCTTATCTGTTATATCCGCAAATTTACCTACACCGTTTTGCTTTATGGGTCCATAAAAAACATTTGCCGTATCCTGATTACCAAAAAGCCGAACCATTACCTGGTAGATAACAGGCTTGGTGCCGGCGGTTTTACCCTTCGAAAGCTGGTGGGTAGCACAACCCGCCATTAACATCAAAAGAAGTAATGAACCTGGCAGCATATAAAATGGGTGTCGATGCATAGCATTTATTTTCCAAGCAATAATACTGACGCAGATGTCGGCGGTAAAACAATGTTATTAATATCCATGAGCTGCTCACCCGTAAGCACATCTGTGGCCCTGCTGAATCCAGCTGTTCTTTCACTGAATCTTTTTGTTGCTAGTGTCTGCGACTCTTTATGGGTATTGATAATGACCATTACAGTCTGATCCTGGTTGTACCTAAAATAAACATAGATCCCTCTTTCTGGCACAAATTGCATCAGCTTACCATCCTGTAAAGCAGGACTCCGCTTCCTGAAATCAGCCAGGGTCTTTACATAGTCAAAAGCCTTATTCTCCTGCTCAGTTCGACCGGCTTTGGTAAACTTATCTGTTTTATCTCCTTTCCAACCACCTGGAAAGTCTTCCCGTACTAACCCGTCCGGTGCGGAAAAGTTTTTCATCAGGATTTCTGTTCCGTAATACATTTGGGGTATCCCCCGCATTGTAAGAAGTATAGCCAGCCCCTGTTTATATTTATCAAAATCCTCCTGGACCATAGAATAAAAGCGGCTCATATCGTGGTTATCCAGAAAAACAACATTCTGCTCCGGATGCTTATATAGAAAATCAAGAGAAAGCGCCCCATAGAGGCGGTTAATGCCGTCCACCCACCCTTCCTTACCATTCAACGCCTCATAGATGGCATCCTTTAAGGTCGCATCGGTTACTCCAGGTAAGTGTGTATCCATGCCGCGATTAACTGTATTGCCACCCGTAAAATAGGCCTGTTCAGCCACCGAGGTGACCAGGGTCTCACCAAAAATGGATAGATGCGGGAACTGTGCACGTAACGCCTTTGCCCATTCAGCCATAAAGGCCGGGTCGTTGTAAGGGTAGGTATCCAGGCGTAAGCCGTCAATCCCCGCATATTCTATCCACCAAATATGGTTTTGTGTCAGGTATTTCTGTACATATTCGTTCTGTTGGTTCAAATCAGGCATCGTTGGCACAAACCAGCCGTCCAGCATAATTTTCTGGTCCGATTCAGATGCATGTATATCCATGACAGGTTGATCTCTGTAGCTCGAATTAGTATACTCCGGCCACTGATGTACCCAATCTTTCATCGGCAGGTCAGCCATAATCCAGCCCTCAGAACCAATATGATTGTGGACCACATCCTTAATAACTTTCAGACCCATCGCGTGGCATTTTTCCACATAGGTCTTATACAAGGCATTTGTTCCAAAACGAGGGTCAATCTTATAGATATCTGTCGCCGCATACCCGTGATAAGAGGCGTGACGCATATCATTTTCAATCATAGGTGTACACCAGACAGCAGTAGTGCCTAAATCCTTAATATAATCCAGGTGATTCATAATACCCTGCAGATCGCCACCGTGACGCTGATACATAGAATCCCGGTTAAGCGACCCATCCTTCATGCCTGGGACCCTGTCATTAGACGGATCGCCGTTTGAGAACCGGTCCGGCATAATCAGGTAAATAAGATCCTTATCCGTTACACCCATAATCCTGCCCGGGCTGCTGTCCGGTTTATTCAAAACGTAGGTATAGTTAATATCTTTTTTGCCCTGTTGTCTGAAGCTAATGACAAACTCGCCAGGCTTTGCCTCTGGGCTGATCCTAAGGTCCAGAAAAAGGTAATTAGGACTCTGAACCTTATGTACTTTTTCCAGGCGTACACCGGGATAGGAAAAAGAGACCGATCGCTGAGCAATACGCTGCCCATGTATCAGTAATTGAAGTTCCGGGTTGACCATGCCAGTCCACCAGGACATGGGGCGGACCCGGTCCAGCGCTGGTAAGCTGGACTGGCCGTACCCGCTATAATAAAAACACTGTACTATAAAAAATATCCAAAAGCATTTACGCATAATCTTTCCTTTTAAAATTTCCGGTTCAACCCATGGCCGGTAATAAATTTAAGCTTTTAATACTGCAACTCAATTTTCTGATCCGAGAATTTAACTACATGACTCAAAACCGCCTCTGTTTCCAGTGGATTTGCCACGCCCTGTGGATCAAATTTTGAAATGGGTGTCAGTAGGGCGACAGCGTCTTTTTTGAAATGAACCGTATGCCCGTTAATAGAAAAGCTGTCATTAGGTTCAAAACCGTGTAAAACGATTTTGACATGTTTAAATTTAGAAAGGCCTGCGCCTTGCTTTTCGGCTAAGCGCACCGTACGGTGCGCTGCGTCATAGACAAAACTGCGTTTATAATACTGCCCCTTTTCGTAACCAAAACCCGCACCATCATCCTCATAATAGGTATATTCATTATCCTGATCACCTTTGTAAATATTTAGGATAAGTGTGTCTTTGGGCATTTCCATGGTAGACTGTATGAGCGACTGCATGGGAAGAAAGCTGCCACCTTTTACATACACAGGCAGTTTATTATAGGCGAGTTTGAGTATTTTCTCCTGACGACCCTGTTGCAATTCTCCTGTAAATAAATCATACCAGGTGCCTGCCGGGAAATAAGCTTCGCCAAACTTTTCTTTACTTTCAAAAGGGAGTACCAGTAGAGAAGGACCAAACATATATTCATTTTGATACCGGTTGTCATACACCGTGGAATCAAAACTATAATCAATGGCCAGGGTGCGCATTAAGGGCAATCCGTTTTGTGTAGCCTGGTAGAAATTTGAATAAATATAAGGCAGCAATTTATAGCGCAGACCAATAAAATTTCTAGCGATTTCAGTTACTTCTTCCCCAAAAGTCCATGGTTCTGCTGATTTCGTATTTACTGCCGTGTGACCACGGAAATAGGGTGTAAAGGCGCCAATCTGAATCCATCTTGCATAGAGCTCTATACTGGGATTGCCCGTAAATCCTCCTATGTCCATACCGGCAAAAGCCACGCCGCTTAACCCAAGACTATTCAGCAAGCGAATACCTGCGATCATATGGTCATCTTCCGCTCTATTATCACCGGTCCAGATCGCCGTATAGCGCTGTAACCCGGCATAACCTGCACGCGTCAAAATAAAAGGCCTTTTTTGAAAACTTGACCGAGCACCTTCATAGCTTGCTCTTGCCATTTCCAGGCCGTAGACATTATGTGCGCCGAGTGTTGTATTTGGCTGCCCGTCATAATCAAATAAAATATTAAAGGGCATCTTGTTGCCCCAGCTGGCGATCTCATTCATATCATTCCAGATGCCGTCCACACCTGCACTTGCAAGTATCTTCACCTTCTCCTTCCACCAATCACGGCCTTTTTCACTCGTGAAATCGGGAAAATTACACCAGCCTGGCCAAACCTGTGCAGTATAAGCACTCCCGTCCGGATACTTTATAAATACGTCCTGATTTGCCCCGTCCTCATAAGCCGTGTACCCTTTCTCTACCTTAATCCCCGGATCTACAATGACCGTGGTTGTAAAGCCCATCGACGCTAACTGCTGATTCATTGCAGCGGGATGTGGAAACCGCTTTTTATCCCAGGTGAAGAGTTTATATTTATCCATATAATGGATATCCAGTGTGATCCCGTCTGCCGGTATTTTCTTTTCTCGAAGTGTTCTTGCAATACGGAGTACCTCCGTATCAGGATAGTAACTGTACCGGTTTTGTTGGTAGCCCAGGCTCCATAAAGGCGGGAGCTGCATCCTACCGGTGAGTGAGGTATAGTCTGTAATAATATCAGCGAGTTTAGTACGATAGATAAAATAATAATTCATCTCACCACCATCTGCTCCAAAGGAGGAGAACCGGTTATTGCTGGCACCAAAATTAAAATCGGACTTATACGTATTGTCGAAAAATAAGCCATAGTTCAAGTGATCATGCAAGCCAATATAAAAAGGAATACTCGAATAAATGGGATCCTGGTCTACCCGGTAGCCATAGGTATCACTATTCCAGTTCACATAACCAGTACCTGCCCGGTCAAGATTGCCTGTCTTTTCCCCCAGGCCAATAAAGCGCTCGCCTTTTTGCAAGGTTTTATAGGTCGTGACCTGATCGCCTATCCATGAAGTACCTAATCCTTTTGCATCTTCACAAATCAGCCGACCATCTTTTGTATAAAAGGCCGCAGAGAATGGTGCCCTGGTAATTACCAGTTCCAGAGAATCTGTTGAGAACCGGATAAGATCCTTGGTTTTTTCAAGATCAGTTCTAACGGATGCTGGCTTTCCGACTACGGCATAGGAAAAGTCCCTGCCGAGTGTCTTTTTATCCATTCTGATGCGGATAATGGTCGGACTGTAAGCGGTAACATTTATAAACGCATTTTGCGTCTTAATATCCAGGCTGCCGGCCGACGCTTCTATCGCTATTACATTGCCGGGGCCCATGACGGGAGCATTCGCACTGCGCTCAGCGCCCGCCACATTTTCGCGGTTGTTAAGGGACAGAGTGTCCTGGGTAGAGGAAGCTTCTTTTGGTAATACCATGCCATTTTGCGCCATTGCGGACGTGATTAAACTTAAAAATATGATTGAAATGCTGATAAGACGCATGAAAAATAGAGAAAAAACTTCCGGTTGCACCTCAAAAAAATCGGTGCAACCAGAAGAGATGAAGTAAAAATATTACTGTTCTGTTATCGAAAGCACAGGCTCTTCAGGTACCCTCAGGTCCAAAATGATTTCATAAGTACCGGCTTTGTCAATGGTGATATTGCCACCGCCATAAGCTGCCCCTTCACCAAGTTGAAGTGTCCACAGGTGATTTGTTCTGAATTTAACACCACCCACTTTAAGAGGAAGTGTTTTATGAAGGACTTGTTCTACAGGGTCAAAATCAAACATCACGTCATCATTATCCCCCCAGCCTCCTGCCGCGTCACCAATAATACCCCAGTTTTCAAGGGTCGAACTCCAGGTCAGCTGTTTCGTATTTGCTTTAACAAGATAATAGCCAGATCCGTCAATTTCTAAATTACCGCCACCGACTTGTTGCAACTTTCCCGGAGCAGCAGCTGCGCCGTATTCACTATTCCAATTAGGCGCAGGGGTAAATTTAAATAGATTTGTTGCGTCCGGTAGCTGTACATACCCCTGGTAGCTGCCGTTACTGGCAACGGAAAATAACCGGGCAATGATTGGATCCCCTGGCACCCAACCCTGATAACCACCGGGAACATACAGCGCCGGATAATTAATAACCCTTTTTGTCTTATAAGGTGTGACCATTAATTTAACGGTGTCGGAGAAGGAATAGAGGCTATCCGTTACCTGCGCCAGCACCCTGACCCATACCGACTGAGCAGTACCTGCACTGTATTTAGCACCCAACAGAAGTGTATTGAAATCCCCCACTGTAAAATCTTTGGCGAGCGTCGTTCCAAGCCCTACTGAAGTAAATCGCCTAAAGGAGGAGTCTTTAAAGCTGATCTGTAGTGTATAATTAATCGCGGCAGCGTAGCCAAATTCCGCTTCATTCCAATTAAAACTGATCGCCTTATTTGCTGCACTCGCTTCCTCAAGTGTCAGTGTATTTGTACTGGCCGTTAAATTAGGGGTGGTCCCTTTTTTTGCAATTACCTGCACCTCATCCTTCTTACAGGAAAAAGTCGTCAGCAGGATAGCTATTGCCAGAAGCGCCATATTGTTTATGCGTAGATTCATTTTATTAATATTTATGAACAGTAAATAGGTTAATCGTTTTTTAAAACTCAATAACCTTCGTTCTGCGTTAAATTTTGAGGGTTGGCTGCCACATCAGATGCGGGTATAGGAAACAAATTAAATTTATCACTTACACTTGTGCCACCTTTAATGCCACCCTTCCAGGGCCAGACATAAGCTGAGCTGGTAAATTTCTTAAAGCGAATTAAATCCGTTCTTCTGAATGCTTCATTATACAGCTCCCTACCACGTTCATCCAATATAAAATTCAGGTTAATGCTGGCAACATTGCCATCATCATTACCATAAGCCCGCACCCGCAACTTATTGATGTAGGTAATGGCTGTGGTCATATCACCGCCCGTACCTCCACGTAAAACAGCCTCCGCATAAATAAGGTATTGTTCTGCCAATCTGAATAACGGAAAATCAGTGGAAACATACGTACCTGCATTTGCGGGCTGACTGCCATCGGAATTTGTATTACGAAATTTAATCACCTTAATGCCCTGAGCAAAAGTCGCCTCATTGTTAATATCATAATCGGTACCCCACATGAGTGCAGCCCGGCTGTCTTTGGATTTAGTATAATCCGCTCCAAAGAGTTTTGGCAAAGGCGAACGAG
>DATJDF010000418.1:0-4055 GCA_035497555.1 Arachidicoccus sp.
CCAGTTATAACAATATCCGCCGGGCCCGGCTAAGTGCCGCGAATTCATTTTCCCTGGGCATTGCTTCTGATAATGTGGGGCAGGTAAACGAAGCTGCTTCCAGTGCAACGGCAACCTTTCGACGAGTGCGCAAATTGGTCCCGAATGAAGCGGATAATTTTGTGATCAATAAAAGTGATGAATTAGCCGAGAAGTTAATTGGTTCTCTGGGAGATATAGAAAGTGGAGCTGTCGCCATCGGGTTTATAACCCTGATCGGTGCCGCCATTGGGCTGACCAATATTATGTTGGTGGCAGTAAGCGAAAGAACGAAAGAAATAGGCCTTGTGAAAGCTATTGGCGGTAAAAAGAAAAATATTCGGCAGCAATTCTTATTTGAATCGACTATAATCAGCTTGATGGGCGCCATTATTGGCATTATTTTAGGCATTATGGTGGGCAATGTATTCGCCGCCTTTATGAAAACAGGTTTTGTCATCCCCTGGGGTTGGGTTACTTTGGGTGTGGTGGTCTGTACTGCTGTAGGCTTGCTGGCGGGACTGTATCCGGCAGTCAAAGCTTCCAAACTCAATCCAATTGAAGCACTGCGTTACGAATAGAAACGCGGGAACCGCCTGTTAACGAAGTTTTTAGATTAAAGGGAGTAAATTGAAATTTCCTCTTAAATTCTTGCTGATTTTCTGAAATGCTTTTGTTATCTTCGTGGGTTAATTAGCCTTGGCTACCTAGTTGGCAAGGCCATTTTTTTTATAAAAACACAATCATAACAAAATGTCGGAACTTATATTGGAGGCTATTGTAGCCATTGTTGGCGTGGTTGCCGGGATCATAGCGGGTAAATTTATTTTTGCTAAGGACAACCGCAGGCAACTGGAAGAGGCAGAAAGCAAAGCAAAAGGAATAGTCAAGGAGGCGCATTTAAGGGCTGAAACGCTAAAGAAAGAGCGGCTTCTGGAAGCCAAAGAGAAATTTGTACAATTAAAAGCTGAAAATGACAAAGAAATTCTCGAAAGAAATAAGAAAATCGGGGATATTGAGAATAAAATTAAACAAAAGGAAAACGCTGTTAATCAAAAAGAGAATGCACTTGACAAGCAACTGAAAGAGAATATTATTATTAAGGACAACCTGAATAAACAGATTGAAGTTGTAAACTTAAAGCGTACGGAACTGGAAAAGCATCAGGAAGAGCATATCAGACGCCTGGAAAAAATATCCAATTTGTCTTCTGAGGAAGCAAAAGCACAGCTTATCGAGAACCTGAAAAGTGAAGCTAAAACACAAGCACTTAGCTTACAGCAGGAAATCATTGAAGAGGCCAAACTAAAAGCCAATAAGGAAGCCAGAAAAATTATTATTCAATCTATTCAGCGTACAGCAGCAGAACAGACTATCGAGAATACCGTAACGGTATTCAATCTTGAAACGGATGAAGTCAAAGGTCAGATTATCGGTCGGGAAGGGCGTAATATCCGCGCTATTGAAGCAGCTACCGGTGTTGACTTGATCGTTGATGACACCCCGGAAGCGGTTATTCTGTCCAGTTTTGATCCATTGCGTCGTGAAATTGCCCGTCTTTCCTTGCAAAGACTGGTAACAGATGGTCGTATCCATCCGGCCAGAATTGAGGAAGTGGTGGAAAAGACGCGCCGCCAGTTGGAAGAACAGGTAATGGAAATCGGTGAACGTACCATTATTGAATTAGGCATTCACGGGCTTCATAAAGAATTGGTCCGGATTGTCGGTAAAATGCGTTTTCGTTCCTCCTACGGACAGAACCTGCTCATGCACAGTCGGGAAACCGCGAATTTATGTGGCATAATGGCCGCAGAACTCGGCTTGAACCCAAAATTGGCCAAAAGAGCCGGTCTATTGCACGATATTGGAAAAGTGCCGGATGAAGAAACCGAACTAAGCCATGCCCTGCTGGGTGCAAAACTGGCAGAAAAATATGGGGAGAACCCAGCAGTTGTAAATGCCATTGGTGCTCACCATGATGAAATGGAGATGTTATATGTGATTTCTCCCATTATCCAGGCCTGCGATGCCATCAGTGGAGCAAGACCAGGTGCACGCCGGGAAATCATGCAACAGTACATACAGCGAATTAAGGATCTTGAATCGCTTGCCCAGGCTTATACGGGAGTAGAAAAAGCTTATGCCATCCAGGCGGGCCGTGAATTGCGCGTTATTGTTGAAGCCGATAAAGTTTCTGATGATGATTCAAACAGGCTGAGTTTTGATATTGCTCAGAAGATCCAGACAGAAATGACCTATCCCGGTCAAATTAAGGTAACCGTTATCAGAGAAAAAAGAGCTGTCAACGTTGCTCGTTGATGCTTATAGGAATAGGCGAAGATCAACCTTGCAGTTAAGATGAATAAATAGTGATTTTTTTAAAACAATTCATTCATTATTTTCTGCGGCAAAAGAATGATTTATACAGTGAAAGCAGGGCCCGGCCCTGCTTTTTCGGTAATTATACAGGATGCAGATCTGGGGCCTGGGGAGCAAAATCCTGCCAGATTTCTGTTATTTTTTGATGTAAATAGCCATTTTATTGCCATAAAACGTGCAGAAAGTCACCAAATGCACTATTTATTTAGTACCTTCGCGCCCTTAATATAAAATTCTATTAATGGATATTAGAAACATTGCCATTATTGCCCACGTTGACCATGGTAAAACCACCCTGGTAGACCGCATTTTGCAAGCGACAAAAGTTTTCCGGGAAAATCAGGATGCCGGTGAGTTGATAATGGACAACAACGACCTCGAACGCGAACGTGGTATTACCATATTTAGTAAGAACGCGGCCGTTAATTATAACGGAGTGAAAATCAACGTTATCGACACCCCGGGTCACTCGGATTTTGGTGGTGAAGTAGAAAGGGTGTTGAAAATGGCAGATGGTGTAATTCTGTTAGTAGATGCTTTTGAAGGGCCCATGCCACAAACGAGGTTTGTACTGCAAAAGGCACTTCAGCTGAACCTCAGACCGATTGTTGTCATCAATAAGGTTGACAAACCGAATTGTCGTCCCGATGAAGTTCATGACGCTGTTTTTGAACTATTTTTTAATCTGGATGCGACGGAAGAACAGCTCGATTTTCCTACCTTTTATGGTAGCGGAAAGAACGGCTGGTTTAATGATAGCTTAACTGAATGTGATGATATCTTCCCTTTAATGGAAGGCATTATAAAATATGTTCCGGAACCTGTCGTAAATGAAGGTCCGCTGCAAATGCAAATTACTTCTCTTGATTTCTCTTCCTTCCTGGGCCGTATTGCTGTAGGTAAAGTTACCCGGGGTTCTATTAAAGAATCGCAGGCAATAGCATTGGTACAGGCTGATGGAACCTTTAAGAAATCAAAAGTCAAAGAACTGTATGTTTTTGAAGGAATGGGCAAACGTCGTGTTGAGGAAGTTATTGCCGGTGACCTTTGCGCAGTGGTAGGATTGGAAGATTTTAATATCGGAGATACGATCTGTGATATTGATGTACCCGAGGCGCTCCCAGTCATTAGCGTGGATGAACCCACCATGAGCATGCTTTTCTCTATTAATACGTCGCCATTTTTCGGCAGAGAAGGTAAATTTGTTACTTCCAGACACCTTCGCGACCGCTTAATGAAAGAAACAGAAAAAAACCTTGCGCTAAGGGTAGAAGATACAGATAGTGCGGATAGTTTACTTGTCTTTGGCCGTGGGATCCTTCATTTAGGGGTCTTAATTGAAACCATGAGAAGAGAAGGATATGAACTGACGGTTGGACAGCCACAGGTACTTGTGAAAATTATTGACGGCAAAAAGAACGAGCCTTACGAGAACCTGGTTGTGGATGTACCTGCTGATTTCAGTGGTAAAGTAATCGATCTGGTGACACAACGCAAAGGAGAAATGCTGGTCATGGAAAGCAAGGGTGAAATGCAACATCTTGAATTTGAAATCCCGTCAAGAGGGTTAATTGGACTTCGTTCCCAGATGCTGACCAACACGGCTGGTGAAGCTGTGATGGCGCACCGTTTTATAGATTATAAGCCTTGGAAAGGTG
>DATJDF010000419.1:0-2520 GCA_035497555.1 Arachidicoccus sp.
ACTCGTAACGACCAAATTCGACTTACCATCCTTAAAGGTGGCACATCTGAGCGTCGATGCCTTAGTAACAAATTATACAGATAAGGAGCAGGAGGTAATGGTAAAGGGCGTGATCAATACGGCGGTAAAATTTGAACAAAAAGTGCATTTACAGCCTAATGAACGAAAAAATGTCCGTTTCAGTAGTAACAGTTATAGACAACTAAATATTGAAAACCCAAGGATTTGGTGGCCCTGGCAGTACGGGAAACAGGAGATGAATAAATTGAAAATATCTGTCGTACAGCAGCATCACATTAATAGTGCAATTTCTGAGGATTTTGGTATACGGCAAATCACCTCCGAACTTATCAATAATCAATCCCGTGTATTTATTGTAAATGGCAAAAGAATAATGGTCAGAGGTGCTGCCTGGTCCCCTGATATATTTCAACGAAGATCCGCCAAAAGGCAGGAAGAGGAACTAAGGCTATACCGGGATATGCACCTGAATGTCGTGCGGTCGGAAGGCAAATTTGAGGATGATCATTTTTACGCCCTTTGTGATAAGTACGGATTACTGGTCATGACGGGCTGGATGTGTTGTGGTGCCTGGCAATACCCGGAAAATTGGACGAAGGCCGAAAGAGCAGTTGCCATGGCTTCAGATAGTAGCATGATGTATTGGTTACGTAATAAGGCTTCCATAATGGTTTGGCTAAATGGCAGTGATATGCCGCCAAAGGATGTCAGTGTTGAAAAAGATTATTTGGATATTGAAAAAGCGCTTAACTGGCCCAACCCAATCCTTGCTACTGCCAATGAGCAAAAATCTAAGGTGTCAGGATACAGCGGCGTTAAAATGGCAGGTCCCTATGAATGGGTTCCGCCCATTTATTGGGAGACAGATTCTGACAGTAAATATGGCGGTATGTGGAGTTTTGCGACGGAAATATCTCCAGGCCCTTCCATACCACCCTATGAGAGTTTAATTAAATTCATTCCGAAGGAGTCGCTATGGTATACTTCCTCAGACTGGAAGTACCACTGCGGCACCATGAAATTCGGCAATACAGATGTATTTAACGAGGCCATTATTAACCGTTACGGCAAACCAGACGATATCCGCAATTATATTGCCAAAGCGCAGGCCCAGAATTATGAGGCGCACCGCGCCATGATGGAAGCATACGGATTACATAAATATAATACAGCCACAGGCGTAATACAATGGATGGGCTCTAATCCATGGCCGGGGCTGATTTGGCATACCTATGACTACTATCTCAATCCGGCAGGCACCTATTTTGGCATTAAAAAAGCGTTGGAGCCTTTGCATATTATGTATGCCTATGGAAGCAGTGAAGTGGCTATCACCAACTCCTTACTGCATAGCTTTCAAAATCTAAGGGCAACAGCGACTATTTATAATAAGGACGGGAAACAGATGTATACCAATACAATCACCACTAGTGTGGAAGCGGACGGCACACAGAAATGTTTTGATCTGCCAGAGGTTGATAATCTGTCAGATAGTTACTTTCTTAGGTTGCAACTGGATGATTCCCATGGTAAGGTGGTGAGCATTAACTGGTATTGGTTGTCCAGAAAAAAGGATAAACTGGACTGGGCGAAATCTAATTGGTGGATGACGCCGCAATCGGCCTACGCTGATTATTCGTCTTTACAATATCTTAAAAAGACAAGCTTAGCGGTAACTATACGTTCACATAAAAGCTCCGATTCTACCCTCCATCATCTTACCGTTAAAAATACCGGTAGCACCGTCGCCTTTCAGGTACATATAAGAGCAATCAGCAAGCAGTCAGGTGATGATATTCTGCCAGTAATCTTCAGTGATAATTATTTGGAATTAGCACCCGGTGAAAGTCGTGTCATCACCTGCAGTTATGCAGACCAGGACCGTAAAGGGAGTCATACTGATTTTGAAGTATCTGCCTGGAATTTGGAAATTGCCGGAAGTAAAAAGGAGGGAAGTGTTGTTTTTAAAGAAGGATTATGATCTTTATCTCTCTAACAAACCCGCACCATTTCTATACCCATTATCTGTGCAAATTTTTCAATTTTAGCACTTATATGCCCAAGGCCCACTGCACAGTGGTGTGCGGGTCCCTGTCTATTCCATAGTTTGACAAAGACCCGGGCACCGCATGCAAATCGGTAACGGCTATTAGTATTACCAATCTGTAAGATTGGCCCCGGCACGGATTCTCCCTCTGCGACCAGGAGCATAAGGTTGCCATTGTCATTTTCCACTACGGAAAGTAAAGTGACTGGACCGTTTTTTACTGTCATCTCTACAGAAAGGCCTTTGCCAACTTTACCATGATAAACCTGTAAGGGCTTTACTTTTGTTTTCCCTTCGGCAATGGCGATATGCCCGGGTCCGTCATGTCCCATCAGCACAACGTCAGCCTCATAATCCATCGCGTAATACTCCGTAAAGGAACCTCCGGCATCAAAACTGTCCATGATTTTCATGGCCTGCGCATTTTTGATTTCATATTCACCAGCAACCGG
>DATJDF010000420.1:0-3874 GCA_035497555.1 Arachidicoccus sp.
ATGGGTATTGGAATGGCCCTGTTGCAGACCGCCTCCAACCCTTACATCACCATCCTCGGCCCTATCGAGAGTGCCGCCAAACGCATGAGTGTCATGGGCGTCTGTAACAAAGGCGCAGGTGCTATCGCGCCGCTGATCATGGGCGCTTTACTGCTAAACGGTATGGATGCGTACTCCAGTGAAAATTTAAATCGGCTGAGCCTGGTAGACAAAAATGCACTACTGGACCAGCTGGCAGGTAAAATTATAGGTCCCTACATATGTATAGCTATTGTATTTATATTTCTGGCAATAGCCATTTATTTTTCCAGCCTCCCGGATATCAAAGATGAGCAGCAGACCAATCCTGCCCATCAGACAAAAGATCGCAAAAATATTTTTGCCTATCCTTATTTATGGATCGGCTTTGTTACTTTATTTTTATACGTGGGTGTGGAGGTTATGGCTGGCGATACCATTCAGTTATACGGTCATACAGGTTTAGGTATACCCATTGAACTGGCGAAGCACTTTACCACCTATACAATGATTGGAATGTTGGTGGGTTATCTGCTTGGAATAATACTAATCCCCAAATATATTAATCAGGCGAAGGCATTGAAAATTTCAGCCATCCTGGGGTTGATCTTCTCACTCGGCGTGATTTTTTTACCCGGGACCTATTCTATCGCCTGCCTGGCACTTTTAGGCCTGGCAAATGCACCTATGTGGCCGGCCATCTGGCCTTTGACGATCGATGGCCTCGGCAAATACCTGAAAACAGGGTCAGCCCTGTTAATTGTCGGGATTGCCGGAGGCGCCATACTGCCTAAACTCTGGACTACGATCAGTGCTGCGACAGGCATGCAGGCAGCTTATTGGTTATTGATCCCCTGCTATTTTTTTATTCTTTTTTATGCTACAACCGGTCATAAAATCGGTAAAGAAAAAAAATTAACCGTCTAACCCGCCACAGAATTTCCCCGGACGCCCTAAACTACTGAGTGTAACTCACCGTTTAGGGCGTTCGCATTTGCATCCCATTTGTCGTTTATAATCTGGTTATCAATGCACCTGCGAAGCCCGGGTTTAGTGCCGGTAATGCTTCGCCCAGCGCCTATACAAAGCCCGAATCCATATCCATTCGCCATTTGAGTGGCGGTTTTCCGGGATCTGGTTTCAGTTTTCCCTTTCCTTGTTCTGAATTTCTTTTTTCAAGTTTAAAGGGGCAAAGACAGCCAATTCGGCTAATTAATCTTCCTTAATTTTAGATCCTACTGCCGAATGGTAAGGGTTATTTAAAGGTAATCTTGGCGAAAAGGCCAATAGGGGAAATCGTTTACCGAGTAATCCTGTCCATTTATCGAACATAACTGACTGTTCACTTAATTATCGTTTTTTATTACTTTGTTTACGCCTATTTTTACGCCGAAATTGAGATTTACGGTAGCAACTAAGGAATTGAAAAACAGAAGTTTCAAACAAAAACAAGGATAGATGTAACGATGGTTAAACATTGAACCGTTTAAGGCAATAAATCCGGTAAATCGCATTTTAAAAATTATACAAATAAACACCCATGAACCGCATTCAAAAATCACTTTCCTTGATTAGTTGCTGTTTCCTGTTTTTCGGTCAGCTCAGCGCGCAAGCACCGGAGCCCCCTCAAATACACCGGTTTTCACTACAGGAGGCATTAGAATACGGCCAGGGGCACAATATGCAGGTAAAGAATGCACTGCTGGACATTTTGGTGCAAAAAGAGTCCAACAGGGGTGTTGCAGCTGCAGCCTTACCCTCCATTACGGGTAGTGGAAGCATTACAGACAACCTCAAATTACAAACAACCTTACTACCCGGTGAATTTATGGGGCAACCAGCCGGCACATTTGTACCCGTGACCTTTGGTACAAAATATATTACCAGTGCCAGTGTAGATATGAACCAGATTCTGTTTGATGGCCAGGTCTTCATTGGTCTGAAAGCCAGAAAGACTTCCATTGACTGGAAGAGTATGCAGGCGGAAGTCACTAAAGAAAATATTCGAGCTAATATTTATAAAGTTTATTACCAACTGATCGTAGCCAGGGCGCAAATCTCCCTGATTGACGCCAATATCAATTTAATTGAGAAATTAAAACATGACACCAAAATCATGTATGATAACGGATTTGCAGAAAAACTGGACGTTGACAAAAGCGAGGTACAACTCGCCAATATGCAAACGGAGAAGGAAAAAGTACTGCTCAGTGTGGCCAATGGATACAACGGACTCAAAGTTTTAATCGGTATGCCTACTGCAGACACCTTAGTCTTAACCGACACCATGAGTGAAGAACAAATCAAAAGCAATATTTTGGTGGATCAGCAATTTGATTATAATCAGAGAAATGACTTTAAGGTCCTTAAGTTATCAAAGGCATTGGATCAGTTTAATGTTAAGCGCTATAAATACGGCAAACTGCCAAGTCTGAACTTTGCCGCTTCTTATAGCAAGCAATCTCAGCGCAATGAGTTGAAATTTAGTGGCGATTGGTTTACCTCTTCTTTTATCGGACTGCGTTTGAATGTTCCCATCTTTGCAGGCTTCGGTAATAATGCCAAAATCAAAGAAGCAGAACTGGCTGTTATTCAGGCTGACAACCAGATTTACAACCTAAAGCAGCAAATTAATAATGAAATTACCACGGCAGGCAATAATTTCAAATCTGCTATAAGTATTATGGATTACCAGAAAAAAAATATGGCGCTGGCAGAACAGGTATACCAGCAAACCAAAAAGAAATATGAAATCGGCACCGGGTCACAAACAGAAATCAATACAGCCCAAACGGATCTGAAAACCGCCCAGGCCAATTATATCAGTTCTCTTTATGATGCCGTGATTGCAAAAACAGATTATCTTAAAGCAACTGGACAATTATAATTAAAAAAAACAACGTCAAAATAAAAATATGCGACAAATGAAAAGAGCATTTATCTTAACCCCGGTACTTGTTTTATTGGCCAGCTTGCTGCTTGCCGGTTGCGGAAATAAAAAAAAGGAAAATGCAGTCCTGAAAGAAAAGAAAGAAAAGCTTGCAGGTCTGCTAAAACAGCAAAGTGAACTGAATTCACAGATTGACAAGTTACAGCTGGAAATCAGTAAAATTGATCCAAACGCCATTGAAGCAAAAAGTAAGTTGGTGGCTTTAGACACTGTCAAGTTGGCAAATTTTGATCACTATATTGACCTACAGGGTAAAATAGATGCCCAGAACGTCGCTTATGTTGCCCCTAAAGGCCAGGGTGGTGTCGTTAAAGAAATTTTTGTTAAACAGGGTGACCGGGTCTCAAGAGGCCAGGTTCTGTTAAAACTCGATGACGCCTCAGTTCGTCAAAGCGTCATTGCGGCCCAGCAACAGCTGGCTGGTATTGAAGCGCAGTTAAAACAGGCCAAAAGCGTGTATTCCCGTCAACAGAATCTCTGGAAAGAAAATATTGGAACTGAACTCCAGGTCCTGAATTCAAAAACGGCCGTTGAAAATATACAAAGCCAGTACAATGCGGCAAAAGCCAATGTAGGTATTGCACAGGAGGGCCAGAATAATACAACAGTACGCGCCGGTATCAGCGGGGTCATTAATACGCTTAATATTAAAGTGGGCGAATTTTTCTCTCCTGGCACCCAGATACAGATCGTGAATAATAATGACCTGAAAGTGACAGTGAATGTACCGGAAAATTATTCAGGGAATGTTCATCAGGGAAGTGCACTAAATATTACCCTGCCAGACGTAGGGAATAAAGAAATCGTGACCCAAGTTAATGTCCTGGGTAAACTCATCGACCCGGTAACAAGAACTTTTTACATTGAGGGTAAGGTTCCACAGGATCCACTGGTACGGCCCAATCA
>DATJDF010000421.1:0-3001 GCA_035497555.1 Arachidicoccus sp.
CCATTCTCTTTCGATAGTGTCATTATTATTTGAAATCTGCTTTTTGAGGACAATGCTTATGCGTAACAGAGAGTCAATTTGATTACCCAACAGACAGGTTGCCTCAAAATATGCCTTGTTGTCGACTGCTTTTTTTAGTAAAATTAGTTGCCGCAAGTCCTTGCAAAAACATTTCGAATCGATAGGAAGTCATGATTCTTTCTCTCTCGTCATCATGTAACATGTGAAATGAGGCGAAAACATCATTTATAACCTTAAGCTTGTTTTCTAATTTGACCTTGTGATATTTTTCTTCAGAAACCTTCTCATATGCGTAAGTGAAATAGACATGATAATTGCTATAAATTGTTGACCAAGATTTTATCACACATCCCTCATCACTTACTTCGTCCTGATGACTTCGGCAGTCGAAGTCTCCCTTTTTATCTGGAGGTAAATATCCTAATGCATCAGACAATTTATTTCGTTCCTTTTCAGTTAGGAGTTTTAAAGATATTTGAAAACAATCAGAATCATTGGTATCCTCATTGTCTTCAAAACTATGTACGTTTCCTTCCATTACCCAATACCGCCATGTTAAAGGGACAGATACTTGAAATGTTCCATCGTTGTCAATTACTTTTTTAAAATCAAGTCGCATTAATATTTTTTTATCTTTTAAGCCGGAAATTATTAATGAAATTATGGAAGCATATGGAAACAATTACAGCCATAGTTGATTTTTAAATTATAGCCACTCACAATTTTTTGTATAATTGTTTATTTAACTGCGAGATCTATTGTAAACTAATTCCTAAATCCATACTTTCGTTCTCTGTAAACAAAGGCCGCTTCACCGCCTTCCAATATATCACAAACATGCTCCCTTATACCCATTTGGCGAAGAATTCCTGTAGCTGCATAATCTTTAAAAGTGTTTTCTAAAGAACCAGAAACATATTCAAACTGAAACTTTTCATTGATCATTCCAGCATCTTGGCCATTCTGATTGGCAACAATTACTTCTTCCGCGTCAGTTGATACGACAAGATTTGCGTTATGCGTTACCAAAATAATTTGGCGCTGAGTTTTCTTTTCTTTAATAAAGTCATTTAGGTCATTGAAGATCGTTCTATTGTCTAAATTGTCTTCTGGCTGGTCAATTAGAATCGGATGATTGGCATTGCTTAAATGGAGAATGATTTGCAACAATACCAATCCTCTTTTACCCGGTGACATTTTGAGAATATCGTCGCCATTGTATTGTATGTTGTATTTAAATCTGTAATTGTCTTTGAATAGTTGGATAATCGCCTCCTGTGGCCCGTATCCAGATTTGAATTTTATATTGTTTTGTTCGTGTGCCCATACCTTATCAAATATTGATTTTAAGTTCTCTAAATGTGTTTCCCATTCGTAGACATAATTATTGTTCGCATCGAAACAATCACCGAATAATGTGTTAAAATTTGACCTGCCATCGAGCAAGCCACAAAAACCATGTTGAAAATCGGTACGTTCAATTTCAAGACTTGCCGTCAGTTGCAAGCCTTTTCCTATCTGCGTCAACTCAGGAATTTGGAGTTGCTCAAGTATCAAACGATAATTCTCAAAAAGGTTATCTACATTTTCTAAAATCTCTTTTTTCAATTGAATTCCCGATTGCCGAATCTGCTTCCAGTGATTTTCCTTTTCTTCGAGGTTCCTGATTTTCCTTTCATCATCTGCCATCTCCTTTTTAAGCCGTTGCAGCAATTGCTGGTTTGTGATTTTTGCAGTGAAGGGTATCAGCTCAATATCTATCCAGTCAATCCTAGTGTTTTTTGTTGCTATAGCATTCTTGAGTGCAGCGTTCAATTTTGTATATTTTAGAATTTGCTTGTCAAACATCGCGTTTACCTCTTGGATATCGTCGTTTATATTTTTCGCTATGAACTGCTGCGAAATATCATCGGTTAACTCATACCATTGGATCGGTGCACCCTTGATTTCCTCAGATATTCCCCACCTCATATCGTTCAATTTCTGTATGTATTCGTAGATTCGACTATTGTAGCTTTCGGTTTTGGCTTTAGTCGTAATAGTCCGTTCTTTTTGCCGTTGAAGTTTCGCGAAAAGGGCATTTTCCACCTTTGTAAAGCCGGCCTTTTCATTTAATGTTTCAATTTCTTTCTTTATGTGATTAATATTTTCTTGTATAGCTTTTTTATCGCCGATTTCACGTGATTCCTTCGCTGCATTTTGGACGTTTGTCAGAATGACAAAGATCTCATTTATGTCATTGCTAACTTTTAGATTTAAATCCTGTATCGTTTGGTGCTGTTGTTCACGAAATCTTTTGAACTCAATGTTTTGGTATAACACACTTTCTATAAGTTCAGCCAATTTTTTCTCACCCTTCTGCTCAGCCAAATGGTTAATATACATTTGTGGAACGTATGTGATTTGGCGGGTTTTTGTTTCAATACTATCGCTTAATTTATTGATAGTGCCATCCTTCCATTTTACAGCGAAATCAAAATCATGTACCTTACCAAATAATTCATATTCTTTTTCGTTCACCACCCTCATTTTTTCCGTTACCTGCATGGGGTCGGTGGCTTTGGCTATATGGTATAATAGTAAAGATTTCCCAGATGACTTTCCACCTATAATGACGTTGAGGTTAGCGTTTAACTCTATGGCTTCATCATCAAAATATGTTGAATTGGAGTCTCCGATAAACTTAATCTTGTCAATTATATTGTAAGCGGTCTTTTCTTCCGGTTGTTCATCCTGTATCAGTATCCTTGTTGCCTGTTCATATTTAATCTGTTTCAATCCATGAAATGTAGGATCTCCCTTGATCCACGTAAAACATTTACCAATCCTGTCCTTTTGCTCAGTGGCAGAAGCGTTGTAATGTGCATCACTACAATCAAGGAGAAGGTGATTAACCAATTGTTCCTTTAATTTGTTCTTGGCATTTCCACATGCCTCTACCGTTTCCGAGGAAATAAAAACAAAATCAACTTTATTGATA
>DATJDF010000422.1:0-3025 GCA_035497555.1 Arachidicoccus sp.
TGGCGCTCGATCGTTTCTACACGTTCTCCTAATGAATAAGTTGGATGAAAAGGAGCAATCTGCTCCATCAGGTTGTCCACAAGTTCCTGCGCTTCGATAGAAGGGTAACCTGGAATATCGTAAATTGGTTTGCGTGGGTAGATCTCTGACAATTGACCTCCTACCTGAGGTAAAGCATCAATTAAATGACACCTCATTTTCAGAAGCCCAGCTTCGAAGACGGCGAACAATCCGACCGGTCCCGCACCAACAATACATATATCAGTCGTAATCATATCTTAATTCTTAAAAATTTGCTGCAAAATTAAACAATCGCCCCTACTATTTGCCAGTTTTGACGAAACATTTTGAATATTGACATAATAATGACAAAATTCATCAAATCTGTCACTTACTTTGCCGTTCTTCTGTCATTTTTACCGTTTTGACAGTTCGGCAAATAATTTGAACTGGTTACCTCACTAATATTGAATAATATAGATATCATGAGTAAACACGAAGAAAAGCAAGGAGCAGATCATCAGCCAAATAGTGAAAAACAACACGAAAAGCCTGAGAATCAGGGTGATTTCAAGGATTCAGCCGCTTCAACAGATCAGGAAGTACCCGTCGAGCATCAAGGGGCTTCAGATTATGATGCGAATTCTGAGGAAAATCAGTCTGAAACGGAAAAACTGGCAGCTGCACTGGCAGAACAGAAAGATAAATATATCCGGCTCATGGCGGAATTTGAAAACTATAAAAGAAGGACTGCCAAAGAACGTATGGAACTGATCCAGACAGCAGGAAAGGATATTATCATTTCTTTGCTCGATGTTTTAGATGACTGTGACCGTGCCGAAAAACAAATGCAGGCGGATACAGACATTGTCCATGTAAAAGAGGGCAGTCTCCTGGTATTTAATAAATTCAGGAAAATATTAGACAGCAAGGGCGTGAAAGCCTTTGAAAGTATCGATAAAGATTTTGATGTCGAAAAGCAGGAAGCGATTGCCGAAGTGCCGGCAGCGCCTGAGCAAAGTGGTAAAGTAATCGACGAAATCCAAAAAGGCTATTTATTAAATGACAAACTCATCCGCTTCGCAAAAGTGGTGGTGGGGAAATAATCGGGATACCTCAATAATGGCGGTACATTTCCCAATTCACTGAACATGAAAAGAAAATGAAAAGAGATTTTTACGAGATATTGAATGTCACCAAATCGGCGACTGCGGATGAGATTAAGAAAGCTTACCGTAAAGTGGCAATGCAATTCCATCCCGACCGGAACCCGGGGGATAAAGAGGCTGAGGACAAATTTAAGGAAGCTGCAGAAGCCTATGAAATTTTAAGCGATACAGATAAACGCGCCAAATATGACCGTTATGGCCACCAGGCCTTCGGTCCCGGCATGAGTGGAGGCAATCCATTTGGCGGCGGCGGCATGGACATGAATGACATTTTCAGCCAGTTTGGCGACATCTTTGGAGGCGGCGGGTTCTCCGATTTTTTTGGAGGCGGTGGCGGCCGCGGTGGGCAGAGTCAGGGAGCGCGCGGTAGTAATCTGCGCGTAAAAATCCGACTGAATTTTGAAGAAATGGCCGCGGGTGTTACCAAAAATATTAAAATCAAGAAATATGTCACCTGTCAGCAATGCCATGGTAATGGAGCAAAAGACAACAGCAGTATAGAAACCTGTCATACCTGTAAGGGGAGCGGTCAGGTTCGTAAAGTACAATCTACTTTTCTCGGCCAGATGCAGACAGTGGTTGTTTGTCCTACCTGTCAGGGGCAGGGTTCTACCATTACGGCAAAATGTAACCATTGTAAAGGGGATGGCCGTGCCTACGAAGAAGAAACAGTCAGTATCAATATCCCTGCAGGTGTTTATGAAGGTTTGCAATTAAGCATGAGCGGAAAGGGTAATGCAGGACTCAGAGGCGGTCCGGCCGGCGATCTGCTGATTGCAATTGAAGAAGAGGCACATAAGGAATTGCACCGTGATGGTGTTAATGTCGGCTATGATCTGTTTATCTCCTTTACGGACGCTGTATTTGGTGCGCAGGTTGAAGTACCCACTATTGGAGGGCGTGCCAAAATAAAGATACCGGCAGGCACTCAAAGCGGCAAAATATTCCGTTTGAAAGGAAAAGGTTTCCCGGATATTAACGGATATAACCGTGGCGATGAATTAATTAACGTCAATGTTTGGACGCCGCAAGCCGTTTCTCCAGAAGAGAAAGCAGCATTGGACATGATCAAAGACAGCGCGAATTTTCAGCCTCAACCCGCCAAAAATGAGAAAAGTTTCTTTGATAAAATCAAGGAAGTTTTCTCCTAATTAATAAAATGCAACCTGTTTCGTTTCGGCTGATTCCAATAGAGGTAATGCCAGACAAACAGATGCTGGACTTAATAGTTATTAATAATTAAAAAAGCATGAGAGGATGTTCATTGACATTTTCCCATGCTTTTTTAATATTATGATTGTCGATCCGCTTATTGAAGTTTACGCAACTGAGGCTGTGACTTCCGCTTCCTTTAATTCTGTAGCCAGGTCCAGTTCAATTTTAAGATTTTCAATAATAAATTCCTGGCGCTGAGGGGTATTTTTACCCATAAAATAATCCAGCAGGCTATAGATATGTGCGCCCTGATCCAGTAAAACAGGTTGTACCCGCATGTCCTCGCCGATAAAGCGTCCAAACTCTCCGGGAGAGATCTCCCCTAATCCTTTGAAACGCGTGATCTCAGGTTTTGATCCGAGTTTCACAATAGCCGCCTGTTTTTCAGATTCGTCATAACAATAAATGGTTTCTTTTTTATTCCGAACCCTGAATAAAGGCGTTTCCAGAATATAGACATGTTTTTGCTTCACAAGGTCCGGGAAGAATTGCAGGAAGAAAGTCATTAATAGTAAACGGATATGCATCCCATCTACGTCCGCATCTGTTGCAATGACGATGTTTTTATAACGCAGTCCATCCAACCCGTCTTCTATATTAAGCGCATGCTGTAATAAATTGAATTCTTCGTTCTCATAGAC
>DATJDF010000423.1:0-4098 GCA_035497555.1 Arachidicoccus sp.
AGGATCAATAGGGAGGGGGTTAAAGTCAGCAGTGATGATGTAAACACAGGCGCAACACTGCACTTGTCAAAACAAAGCCCTAAATTACTGATTCAAAATAAGGTTCCGGTATTATTTAAAACCGGCAAAGCTACTGATATCGATGGTCAACCAAGAAAGGGGCAATTAAATATTGGAGCGGATCAAATTTCAGATGCACCGGTGATCAACTTTGCATTACAGCAGCCTGCGATAGATTCGGTGGGTATTGCGGAGTAATATGCATGACAATTTCCCCTTGAAGGGCCATTTGCTGGCAATTATGCCAAAATAGATGAATACAAGGGAAAACTATTGCTATCCACCTTGAGCATACAATTTATTATTGCATTATGGTCAATTGTATGAAGATCCGTATATAAATGCAGTTATTGAAGCGGATGCAGCTACGACCTTTTCAAAATTAGCCTAAAACTGTAAACAAAATAATAATGAAATTCAAAGTAACACAAATCAGTAAAATGTGGTTAGGCTTGCTCGCTATACTGCTGATTACAACAGCTAACACCCTATCTGCTCAATCAAGTGCGACTTCAACGAGTCGTGCTGAACATGATCAGAAAATGGAGTGGTGGCGAGCGGCAAGGTTTGGGATGTTTATCCATTGGGGTGTCTATGCACAACTGGCAGGCGTCTATCAGGGCCACAGCCAGGCACGCGGCGGCGCAGAATGGATCATGAACCGGATGAAAATACCCGTAAAATCCTATCAAAGCTTTGCAAAGCAGTTCAATCCTGTCAAATTTGATGCAGACAGCTGGGTACGTATGGCAAAGGAAGCGGGAATGAAGTATATCATTATTACTGCCAAACACCACGACGGTTTTGCGATGTTCGGTACCAAAGCAAGTCCCTGGAATATTGTAGACGCGACTCCTTATGGCAAAGATGTGCTTAAAATGCTGGCAGCGGCCTGCGAAAAATATAATATCAGACTGGGCTTTTACTATTCGCAGGCGCAGGACTGGAACAATCCTGGAGGAGCTGCTTCACGTAAATTAACCCGGGAAGGCTGGGCTAACCCGGATAGTGCCAAAATAGATGCCTATACCGCATCCCACAAGGGACATTGGGATCCTTTACAGACAACTTCAAGTTTTGCAGACTATATTGACCGTGTTGCTGTACCACAGGTAAAAGAGCTTTTAAGCAATTATGGTAAGATCTCCGTTTTATGGTGGGATACGCCTACAAATATGACCAAAGAGGCAGCAGAAAAATTACAGGCTTTATTAAAATTACAGCCAGGTATTATCACAAATGACCGCCTGAAAAGACCCGATTTTCCGGGCGACACCAAAACACCGGAACAGAAGATCCCGAATGTGGCTGACTTAGATGGAAAGGATTGGGAAACCTGTATGACCATGAATGGCACCTGGGGTTTCCGGGCCTCAGATCATAAATGGAAATCAGATACAACGCTCATCCATAATTTATGTGATATCGCTTCTAAGGGTGGAAACTACCTTTTGAATGTCGGCCCTAAACCGGACGGCACATTCCCGGATGCCAGTATTGAAAGACTCCAGCAGATCGGTGCGTGGATGAAAGTAAATGCTGAGGCCATCTATGCAACAAAAGCCAGCCCCTTACCACCCTTTCAGTGGGGGCGTTGTACCCGTAAAACACAGGACGGCAAAACCACTTTATACCTAAGCGTTTTTGACTGGCCGTCAAATGGTCAGTTGACCGTTGCCGGACTGAATGCCAAAGTACTATCGGCCAGCCTGCTGGATGGCGGCAAGACGGTAGCCACCAGACAAGCTGAGAATGGATTAATATTAGAGGTTCCAAAGCAGGCACCGGATCCTATTTCAAGTGTTATTAAAGTAGTGGTCGAGGGTGAAATGAATACTTATTTGCCTAAAAGCAAAGAAAAAATGTCCTCCGGGGCGCTGGATTAGAGTAGCTATAATTATGGTCTTTTATATTAAAAGTAAACTAAATTTTTTATTTAATTAAGCCATGTTAATTATTGTAACTCAACTATTCTAAGTAAATTAAATAGAAATAATGATTAAAAAGTTATTAAGACTGCCGACTTTAGTGATCCTGCTGTCTCTTGCTTTAAGTCTCGGCTTTAACCCGGTGCATGCACAAGCTCAGTCGCAGTCCGTAGATACGCTTTCTAAATACATTCTGACGCCTGAACCGGGCCCCGCACCCCGCATCAGTGGCGCCAGCGCATTTGGGGTCCGGCCGGATCATCCGATACTATTCAGGGTAACTGCGACCGGCACCAAGCCAATGACTTTTAAAGCCAAGCATTTACCTAAAGGCGTACACCTGGATGCAAAGACAGGGCAGCTGTCCGGGAAAATAACCAAACCGGGGAATTATAAAATCGAATTCACGGCAAAGAACAAAGCCGGCAAAGACGCCCGCAATTTTACACTGGCAGTAGGCGAGACGATTGCACTTACACCGCCCATGGGTTGGAACAGCTGGAATATTTATGCGACTAAAGTTACGCAGGCGCTGGTACTGGCCAACGCGGAAGCGATGGCCAGTTCAGGACTGATCGACCACGGTTGGATTTATATGAATATTGATGACGTATGGCAAGGCAAAAGAGGGGGCCGGTTTCATGGAATACTACCTGATTCGGCAACTTTCCCTGACATGCAGAACTTAGTAGACCAGGTGCACGGGTTAGGGCTTAAGATTGGCATCTACTCCTCGCCCTGGGTCGAGACCTACGGGCATCATATCGGCGGTTCTTCCAGAAACAAGGAAGGACTATTTACCCGCACCCCGGTGGACGTAAAAAGAAACCGTAAACTGTTTCCCTATGCGATTGGAGAATATAAATTCTGGAAAAATGATGTCCAGCAATGGGCATTATGGGGTTTTGATTACCTGAAGTATGACTGGAGCCCTAATGAACTACCGGAAACTAAAACCATGTATCATCTTTTAAGAGGCAGTGGAAGGGATATTGTCTTTAGTCTATCCAATTCTACACCTTTTAAAACCATCGACTCCTTATCCAAGTACGCCAATGCCTGGCGTACAGGTGGCGATATCCGGGACAACTGGAAAAGCCTCAAAAGCCGCCTTTTGACCCAGGACAAATGGGCGCCACATGCCCGGCCCGGTCACTGGAATGATCCGGATATGATGATTGTTGGCTATGTTGGCTGGGGCAAAGGGCCACATCCATCCAAACTCACTGCAGATGAACAGTACAGTCATGTAAGTGCCTGGTGCCTGCAATCCGTTCCCTTATTACTGGGTTGCGACCTGACTAAACTGGACAAGTTTACCCTCAGTCTTTTAACCAATGATGAGGTATTGGCAGTCAATCAGGATCCACTCGGCAAACAGGCAACTGTGGTTCGCCATATTGATTCCTGTGGTGTACTTGCCAAACCATTATTTGACGGCAGCCAGGCCGCGGGCCTGTTTAATTTAACGGATGGCCTTACCCGCGAACTGACGGTTAACTGGTCCGACCTGGGCATTACCGGGAAATATATTGTGCGGGATTTATGGCGGCAAAAGGATCTGGGTGTGTTCACAGACAAATTCTCTGCAAAAGTGCCACCACATGGTGTGGTCATGGTGAGCATCCGAAAGGCTAAATAAGATAAAGCATAGAATAAAGAAGGTTGCGGTTGATTTTACAAGGGATTCAACCATTCATCTTAGCAGTGTCGCCACTTAACCCGGGGTGGCACTGCAATTTTTAAAGTGTAAAGCGACTGTCCGGCCTATTTGTTCTATAATGTAAATCAAATGCTCCAACCCGATTCTCTTCATAGATTAAACATACGCATATGCAGTGGTGGCAAAAAATAACCTTGTTTGCTTTCGTTATATGCCTTGGGCTTAGTGCAGAAGCGAAGGATATCCAGGTGACGGCCATGGGCGCAAAGCCGGATGGCAGCACACTTAATACCGCCTTTATACAAAAAGCAATTGACGCCTGCCACGACAGTGGCGGTGGCAAAGTGATATTTACACCGGGAACTTACCTGACCGGCACCATTGCTTTTAAGGATAATGTGACCCTGTATCTAGAAAAAGGTGCGGTCATTGTAGGGAGCACAAATC
>DATJDF010000424.1:0-7692 GCA_035497555.1 Arachidicoccus sp.
GACCGGCGTATTGGTTTCGCCAATATCGAATCCTCTGTCTTTCAAGCCCTTTTGTAATTTAAGTGCATTATGCCATAATTTTTCTTTGAGTTCCGGCATTGTTTGCAGCATCTGCAGCCGTTTTAGGTTACCGATGACACAGGCCATAGGTAAACTCTTGGCAAAAATCTGCGACCGGATATTGTAGCGGATATAATCCATTATGACTTTATCGCCGGCAATGAATCCGCCGATGGAAGCCATGGATTTAGCAAAAGTAGAGAAATACAGGTCAATCTGATCCTGGCAGCCCTGGTGTTCACCGACACCTTCACCTGTTTTACCTAGGGTTCCAAAACCATGCGCATCATCTACCAATAACCGAAACTGGAATTTTTCTTTAAGGGCAACGATTTCTTTGATTTTGCCCTGATCACCGGCCATACCGAAAACGCCTTCAGAAATAACCAGGATCCCGCCCTGCTTCTGTTTTGCTATCAGTGCAGTGGCTCTTTCCATTTGTTTTTCAAAATCAGCGATGTCATTGTGTTTGAATACAAATTTATGTCCGAGCTGCATACGCATGCCATCCATAATACAGGCGTGGCATTCTGCATCATATACAATCACATCATGACGCCCACAAACAGCGTCAATTACACTCATTATTCCCTGATAACCATAATTGAGTAAAATGGCGTCTTCTTTATTTTCAAAGGCAGCCAGTTCTCTTTCTAACGCTTCATGTTTTTCCGTATTGCCGCTCATCATCCTGGCACCCATTGGGTAGGCCAGACCATAAGCAGCTGCTGCTTCTGTATCCACCTTGCGGATTTCCGGATGGTTCGCCAAACCTAAATAATTGTTTAAACTCCAGACGATTACTTCTTTTCCACGAAATTTCATGCGACTGCCTAATTCACCTTCCAGTTTCGGGAAAGCAAAATAACCATGTGCTCTGTCGCGATGCTGGCCAATAGGGCCTGAATTTTCCATCAACCGCTCAAAAATGTCTGCCATAATAATGTATTATTTAGGTTTTAAGGATTAAAATTTGGTTTTTTGTGATGCAAATGTACAAGAAGATTTTTTTAATTGATACACATATATGTAAAATTTAATAGATAAATGGACTGAGATTGTGCTTTTTAGCCCGAATAATTCCTTGTTTTTACTGATAATGATTGACTTATAACTTTATGTCCAAATTTTTCCACCGGCCTGCATATCTTTTAATCTATAACAGATTTTTGGCTGCAAAACCGGTAAACCATAACAGGAACGGTCGATCAATGACCCAAATCTACATTTTTATACATGTAAAAAAGTCTTTTGCTCTTGCGAGGACTTTGTCTTTTTCTGACCGGGCTGTAAATTAGCCCGGTGCAGTTGTCAATTTACATTTGTTCCGGCACCTGAATGCCTAATAATTGCATGCCATTTTTAATGACCCTGCCGGTCAGCTTTGCCAATTCAGTTCTGAAATGCATTTTTTCTGGTGTTTCAGCATTTATAATCGACAGATCAGCATAAAAAGCGCTGAATAATTTTGCAACGCCAAAAATATAAATCGCAATTTTAGAAGGATCCTGTTCTGTGGCAGCTTCCTGAATGGTTGCAGGAAACTGCTCTAAAGCGACCAGTAGGTCTTTTTCCTGCTTCAGCAATTTGGACGGCTGAGCAGTAGGCGTTGGCGTTTGTGGAAGGGCGGACGCCGAGGCCTCTTTACTTTCTACTTTACGCAGTATGCTTTTGATCCTGGCATGAGTGTATTGAATAAAAGGTCCCGTAAATCCATGAAAATCAATGCTCTCATGTGGATTAAACATCATTTTTTTCTTTGGATCCACCCGTAGTAAAAAGAATTTCAGGGCACCCAGACCTATGGTCTGATATAAAGCTGTAAGTGCCTCGGAAGCAAAATCTTGAACCTTACCTAATTCTTCTGTCTTATCCCGGGCAATTGTAATCATATCCGCGATTAGCTCATCTGCGTCTACAACAGTTCCTTCACGGCTCTTCATTTTGCCACTTGGGAGTTCTACCATACCATAGCTGAGATGAAAGATGCCGTCAGCTGAAGGTAACCCCAAATGCTGGCATATTAGCTTCAGTACCTTAAAATGGTAATTCTGCTCGTCTCCAACAACATATATGCTCTGATCAATATTAAATTCTTTTTGCTTTTGCTCTGCCAGGCCGATGTCCTGGGTGATATAAACGGAGGTCCCGTCCTTTCTGCGGACGAGTTTCTCGTCCAGGCCATCTGCTGTCAGATCAATCCAGACGCTGCCATCTTCTTTTTTATAGAATACCTGCTTCTGCAGGCCTGTTTCCACCAGGTCCTTACCTAATAGATAGGTGTTACTTTCATAATAGATTTTATCAAAATGACTGCCAATGGCTGCATAAGTGACATCAAAACCTGCGTACACCCATTCATTCATTTTCTTCCATAACGCTATTACTTCCGGTTTACCCTCCTCCCAGTCCAGGAGCATCTTCTGAGTAGCCTCCATAATAGGCGCCTGCTTTTCTGCAAGTTCAGGTTCCAGTTTTTGATCATCCACTAAAGTCTTCACCTGACGTTTATATTCGTCATTGAATTTTATATAATATTCCCCTACAAAATGATCGCCTTTTGTATGGGTGGATTCAGGTGTGGCACCGTCAGCAAACAGCTGCCAGGCAATCATGCTTTTGCAGATATGTATTCCACGGTCATTGACCACGCAGGAGCTGAATACTTCATTACCAGCTGCTTTTAAGATCTCTGTTATGCTATAGCCCAAGAAATTATTACGCAGATGGCCCAAGTGTAAAGGCTTATTTGTATTGGGAGAGGAGTATTCCACCATCACCTTATGGCCTGTGGCAGGTAAGCGACCAAAATCCGGATTGCCGGCATTTTCGTCCAGAAATGTCCTCCAATAGAAATCTGCTACTGTCAGGTTCAGGAACCCTTTTATAACGTTGAACCCGGTAAATAAATCCGGCTGATTATCTACAAGCTTCCGGCCAATCTCTTCACCCAGCACCTCCGGGGACTTTTTGAGCTGTTTGACAAATGAAAACAGGACGACGGTGTAATCTCCGGTAAACTCCGGTTTGGTTGCATTTATCAGGATAGCCTCCGGTGCCAGTTGAATGCCATAGAGTGCCTCAATGGCGATAGAAGCGGCGGACTTTATTTGGGTAATAATATTCATGTATTTCTTTTTCAGTGGGCAAAAATAATTTGTTTAGCAAGGAATAACAAATACAGTTTCAAAAGTAAGCGTTCGTTTAAAATTTCTGCTTTACATTTGCATCTGAATAATGTGGAAATTACATTACAAGTTGAAAAGCACCATTCTGATATTGGTGGATTTTTTTTATCCTCCTTTCAGAAAAATCCTTCCAAACCAGACCTTTAGATATGCAGTCTGTGGTGGGAGTAATATGGCATTAAATATCCTGCTATTTTCCTCATTTCTGCATTTTGTGTATGAAAAACAGCTGGTTTATCTGCCTTTTCATTTCGTGCTGACACCATATACGGCCTCTTTTATTTCTGCCTTCTTCATTACGTTCCCGATAGGTTTTTATCTGAGCCTTTTTGTGGTGTTCCCCGGTTCACATTTAAGAAGACGCATCCAGTTTCTCAGATACTTTATGATTGTTCTTTGTAATATATTGCTGAACTATTCCTTACTCAAGCTCTTTATCGAAGTTTTCCACTGGTATCCGACTCCCGCTTATATATTGGACACTATCATTGTGGTTACTTTTACCTACTTCTCTCAGCGGTATTTTTCTTTCCGGCAGAAACCTCAATAACCGGCCTACAGGTGACTGAGCTGCGTCTACAGCCCAGAAAGGGGATAATTATTCAAAAAATGCGCTTATTTTAGAATCCAGCGGAAAAGCAAAAACAGAAGTGCCAGTAAGAATACAATAATGGATATACGGTTCATCCCATGCATCATGCGTAGGTAAAAACTTGGCTTGGGTTTGTCTTTGTCCTTTTTTATATAGAGATATTCCGCTAATTGCTTTAAAATGCCCATGATCAGTTGACTTTTTCAAGAACAAAGGTACTACCTTTTGAGGCTACTTTTTAATTCCTGCATTTTAAATTTAACCATGCGTGTAATCAATCGTAAGGGGAGTGGCTGACCAAGCGGGAACTTAACAGAACCCTTGCCCTGTTTGTAGTTAGCCAGTTCTTCTTTAAATTCCTGGTGAATCTCAGGCGTGGCGTAAACACCGATATGATGCTTGAACCCCCCAAAGTAGACAATGGGTTTGTTTTCATATTTATAGGCAGGTAACCCGTAACTGATGCTTTCTAAAGCAGCCGGAGCGGCTTTACGGATCGTTTGACGGACATCGTCGAGCAACATCTGTATATCAGGTGGAAAACTGGCTATATAGGCGTCAATATTCTTGAAGGTCTTTTCCATAATTGTCCATTTTCGTCACGGGAGAATATATGTAAGTTACCTATTAAAGGTGTGAAAAGCGCTTAAGGGTACCGATTTATAATAAATTTAATGTTCAGATGGTCCAGGTGAGAACAAGGTAAGGCGAGGGTGGAAAATATGCTACTATAAATTGATATAGTCTCGGCAACGGGGGCTTCTCCTTTAAAAGCGCTTTCCCCTGTATTGTCCTATACGTATCCTATACGTTTTATTGATTTTAATCAACTTTTCAATTCCGTATTGGAAGCATCTTTGATTTCTGGCAGGCATTTAGGTATCTGGCCTGTTATCGGCGGATTTGGTATTTAGTTTTTTTGAAAAAAATGCTGCGCATAGGACATTGCTACACGCAGCACGATCGTCTTTTACCGATTAGCAGGTAAATAGTAATTTGTAGTCATTGGACAATATATGCCCCATGTAATCGCACTTAAAAGTCCGTTGACAAATGTCTGCTGCTTTTCAACCATGTAATTTTTGTTGTTTTTTACATAATCCTTATCAGCGATCTCGCTATGGCCTCCAGGTGCTAACCCCCATAAGAAGAAATTGTTTGTTACATGGTTCATTTTTACAACAGGATCATTAGGTTGTACATCCCCTACGTATGTTCTAGTTGTGTAACAAGATGCAAGCATCATGGATGCCGCGATAAAGCAGGTAGCTTCTTTTAGCTTTCTGTTCATTTTTTTTGGTTTAAATTATAAAAAATCGTTTTGGTTATTGCAATACAGTTATCTCATGCAATCAATCTCTATCAGTAGCCAACATTACACTGATATGGCTCATGTCAATTTTGATATTCATTAAGGGAAGGGTGGTGCGGCAATTCACTTTAAGGAAAATCACACTGCCCATCTCCTTGAAAACCAAACCAGAGCACCAAATGTATACATAAATTTGGAATCTGACAATTTCTGAAGAAATATTTTCTATAAGTATTCTCCTATGGTTGAATCCTGGCGTAAAAGGCAGGTTCGCCGGTTGGTTGTTGCAAGAATATAGTGATTGGCAGTGTTGAAATGTCCTGGGGTAATAATAGCTGCCGGCTATCATTAAATGCTTTTGAATGTATCATTGACCTGATTTGTCTATTTTCTTTTCTTAAAATAGCTAACGGGACACAAATCAGGATGATCACGTTTATCTATTACACATTTTTCTCTTTCAAAAATTGCTCGATTACCTGTAATTCTGATATTACGCCCTCAAAGACTCTACCATTATCCAATTTAAGAAAAAAGCTGTCAACCGTGTACTGGAGGTCCGATGAGGTGTAGTACGAATTGATTTGAATACGGCCTTTGGGTAATACGGCGGTGGCAAAATATTCTTTTAATCGCGCAGTCTCTTGGATAAATTCATCATTAGTCATGGGTCAAAAATAGGGATTTATATTTGCCTTAGTACCAATAGAACCCAAAAATTTGTACGGATTGTCTACTGCGTTTTAGAACCTGGAGTAATTACCGAAAGATTCAGCACTGACAAGAAATCCATTGACCTTTACCAAAGACACCAATAAGTGCAGTCTACATACGAATTAAGGCGATTTATATTTTAATCTAAATCTGAAATACAATATATTTGTTATCCACAAATCCCGGGTCCTATGAGAAATTTAATTATTTTTCTACTTTGCCTTTCGCTGGCTCCTGCTTCTGCCCAGACAGTTCCCAAGTTTAACGGCCCTGAATGGAAGCCTCCTTATAATCTTCCGCTCGAAGGCTGGGGCATAGAACGTTTTTTAATCCCTATTGATTTTGCACCCCAAATTAATTATGAGGGCGTAGAGGACCTTCGCTTTACAGCTGGTTGGGGGGACCTTAAAAGCAAAGATTATTGGTCTTATGCTTACTTATGGTACCTGAACGGCATGCCGGCTATTAATGCAGACAGTATTGCCACCAACCTGAATCATTATTATGACGGTTTGATTGCCAGAAACATTAAAAAGAGAAATATCCCGGCAAATATGGTCACACCCACGAAAACGACACTGGAGGAGATTCATATATCTCCAGGTGATCTTAAGACTTTTAAGGGAAAGATTGCTATGTTAGACTATATGGGAAAGCGCCCAATAATACTTAATTGCATGGTACATCTAAGACGCTATAAGGATGAAAATAAAACCATTTTATTTCATCAGATATCTCCACAACCCTTCAATGCGCCAATCTGGCAAAAATTTAAGCAATTATGGGGGAGTTTTAAATATTAATCGGTCGCGCCGTTGATTTTAAATAATCAAACGCGGTGCTTTTTCGAAAAAACCTCAAGTATCAAGGCACAATCAATAAAGTTTCGATTTGAAAATAATTCATTCTCGTCTCGTCTCGCTTGGGGAAAACCGTCTACTTAATTATCTTTTTATTGATTTCATGAAAATTTTTAAAAATAATTACGCAAAACTCAAATAAACAAAATTCAAACCTTACATTTGCTGAAATTTTTGAAGAGGGGATGACCTCCTCAAGAAATTTGAAGGGGAATTAGCTCAGTTGGCTAGAGCGCTTGCCTGGCAGGCAAGAGGTCACCGGTTCGAATCCGGTATTCTCCACTTTTTTGATTGATTGCACGATTGCACCGATTTTAAACCTTTTTTTTACTTTTATACGCTTTGCATTATACAATTTTGTTGTGTAAACAAGCCAAAGATGCAATATCAAGAGCGGGTATTATCACCGCCTACTGTCCAAACAACAACCAAAACAGCGTGTCGATATAGAAAAGCAGGACTCCTTTAAATTTATAAAAGTCCCATATGTCGCCGGATTCCTGGATGTTCCTGAAGATTTGACAGGCAAAGAATCTATTATTGAAAAAGCGCTGATTGCCAATCTGCAAAAATTTCTCCTTAAACTGGGGAAAGGCTTTTCATTTGTCGAGCAGCAAATGCGTATCAGCTCGGGGACGATGCATTTTTATGTTGATCTGGTATTTTATAATTATTTACTCAAATGTTTCGTGCTTGTGGATTTAAAGGCTTCCCGGCTGAGCCATGGTGACATAGGACAAATGGATATGTACCTACGGATGTTCGATGACCTTAAACGAGGGGAAGATGACAACCCGACAATAGGTATAATACTTTGCACTGAAAAGGATGAAACCATCGTAAAATACGCCGTATTAAAAGAAAACAAGCGGCTATTTGCTTCTAAATACAAAACAGTATTGCCGACAGAGGATGAACTGGCAAACATGATCGCCCTACGGAATCAAAAATTGATGGAAGCAAGAA
>DATJDF010000425.1:0-8999 GCA_035497555.1 Arachidicoccus sp.
ATGCAGGATCTGCCGGACAGGGGCAAAGGGACTGTATCCTTTCCTGCACTTCGCGCCGGGGGTATAGGTCTGGTGGTTGCGACACAAATTGCCCGGTTCGTAGGAAAAGATAATCCATTACCCGGTTGGCACTCGCCGCAACAGGCCTGGGCACAGACCCAGGGGCAGCTGGCCTGGTATAAGGCGATGGAAAGGGCAGGGGAGTTATTTGCAGTAACAGATCTTGCAAGTCTTGAAAAGCATCTTGCAAATTGGCAGGCATCACAGGAGCCGGAATTTGCAGATTTGAGGGGTGTTAAAACTAAGGCGGAGTACGCGATAAAACCACCGATTGGTTATATCCGGAGCCTGGAAGGGGCAGACTCACTGGTGAACCTGGATGATCTTCATATTGCCTATGCAGATGGTCTGCGTGCAGTCGGTCCGGCTCATTACGGGCCGGGTAGGTATGCGAACGGCACAGATGCGAAGGGACATTTAACCGATATGGGTAAGGCATTATTAAAAGAAATGGCGGGGCTGAATATGATCCTGGATGTAACGCATCTTTGTGATGATGCGTTCTGGGATGCGTTGGAACTTTATGATGGCAGGGTTTGGGCCAGTCATAATAATTGCCGCTCGCTGGTTCCACACAACCGGCAGTTCAGTGATGAGATGATTAAGGCGTTAATAGAAAGAGATGCAGTAATCGGCGGCGCTTTAGACGCCTGGATGATGGTGCCGGACTGGCAAAGAGGTGTGTCGACGCCGCGTTCTATGGATTGTAATTTGATAAAGCTGGTAGATCATATGGATCATATCTGCCAGCTTGCAGGTGATGCCCTACATATTGGAATCGGTACCGATTTAGATGGCGCTTTTGGCCAGGAACAGTGTCCATATGACCTGGATACAATTCAGGATTTACAATCGTTACCAGAACTATTGGATTCCCGGGGATATAAAGAGGCTGATATCCAGCAAGTGATGTCGGGCAATTGGCTTCGGTTTTTGAGAGATGCCTGGCGTGATAGTGCTGTGGCGACAAAAAAAAGTTAAGTATTCTTTGTCATGCTGCATTATGGTTAAACCGATTTTAAAGTCGGTTTACATAGCCTTCTCTTATAAGTTCTGTTTTATCCATAACAGATTTTACGACACCGTTGGTAAGTAGGTAGGTTAAATCGCTTATATCCATGACTGTTTCATAAATTTGATCCGTTATAATAAAGCCTTTTCGTTTTTTTTCTTCCAGCAGGATCTCTTTTATTTTCTCGATATGAATAGGCATTAGCTGAGAAAAGGGTTCATCCAGGATCGTGAACAGGCTTTGCGTGAAGATGACGACAAGCACTTCGATTAACCTTCTTTCCCCACTAGATAAAGAGGCTAACCGCTCCTGTTTTCTACCAATGAGTTCTGGAAATTTTTTGAAACAAATTTCAAATGGCAATCCAAAGTTCCTGAAAACCTGTATTATCCTTAACCTTTTTGGGATATGGAAATTTTGGGGCAGGAAAGTGAGTAAACGATGCGGGTGTCGGGCATAATAAAATGATTGGCCATTAATACTGACCGCTTTATCTTCCGTGGCGAGTTTTCCCATGACGATCTGAAATAGGCTGGATTTACCGCTGCCGTTTCGGCCAAGTAGGGCCGTGATATTTCCAGTACGGGATTCTAAATAAACCGAACGCAGGATTTTTCTTTCTCCAAAGGATTTCTGTATGCTATCTATCTGAAGTAGGTTTTCCATTTATCTGAGTTTAAAAAGCAATAGTAAAACCAATATAAATAGCACCAGGTCTATGAATAAAGAGCCACACCATATGGTTAATTTTGAATAGCCTAAATTACTATAATAATGGAATTCCGTTTTCTTGTTCACATTAATATAAACGTAGATTAAAACGGAAGTTCCGGCTTTTAATAACAAGGAAGGAAAGATCAACGGTAAACCCCATAAATATACAGCGATGCCACAGGCAATACTGATCGCAAGGCCGGCGACATAATAATTGCCATAGAAAAAAAGGAACTGTCGAATGTGTTTACTGACTATCAAATGCTTTGTGCTTTACTATCCTAGGGCTAAATTTAAAGCATTTACCGGAGCGCAGGTAAGATCTTTCTGATTTCTGCCAGCAGTACTTTAGTTAACCGCATAAACCCAACATCGGTTAAATGAGTGCCGTCAATGGTGGCTTCATGATCATGCCCTGTGAGTTCGTCACAGGGTAAGTAATAGATATCTTTCATTCCGGCTTTTTGCAGACTACGAAATGCATCATGAATCGTTTTATTCTGATCCGTCACCATGGTTTTAGTTTTGCTATTCCAATAGGCCGTTTCCCGGTAAATGCTTTCCATAATGAGTATCGGTGTATTGGGTCTTAATTTTCTCAGTTGTCTTATGAAAGGTATCGCACGCTCACGTATCTCTGCAGGGGATGGGTTGGGTACACAATCCAAAATATACAAATCTGCGTCCATACGCCCAAGGATGTTCGCAACAGGTAATTCCATTTTGCCACTGCCACTGAAGCCTAAATTAAAGATCTCGGCTGGGAGTTGTCGTGCTAACTGTGCCGGGTAAGCCATGCCGGCACGGGAGGCGGCAGCGCCCTGTGTTATACTGGAACCGTAAATAACGATTTTACTTTTCGGTGACATCGGGGGAAATAAATTCGCCTTTTTCATAACTGGCTCAATTGTGGCGGATGCGTCCACGCCAACTTCGAGCGCGGTAAGGCTGCTGTATAATGGCAAATAGACTTTATAGGCTCGAAGTTTTCCATCCAGGTTCATAACAGCCGTGGCCTCCGTTGTATCTCCCTTGGCAGCCACACTTGCCACAAACTGCCAGTGATCTATATTCCAGCCGTAGAGGTCCAGCCCGTTTTTGGCAATTGGAGTCAGATTGGGTATAACGCCGTATTTTTCAAGTATCCATTTAAAGGCAATGGTTTTGCTGTTTGTGGCAAAATTTACCTCAACCCCGGCGGTGTTCTTAGAAAGTGCTGCTACTCTGGGTGGCAAGGTATTGAGTAGATTGGAATCTATCCTGTTATATCCGGTATTTGGTACAGTAGCCGCTCTCCCTTTTATCGTAAGTTGATGGCCATCGATAAATTTCAAGATGGGTATTGTGCTCTGCGCCTGAGCATTTAATGCGAGGGCAACACAAAACAGGGCCAGAAACCATGGTTTTAATTGTTCGAACCGTAGCCGGCTAAGAAGCTTGTTCTTCTGATTGAGCGTGAAATTAAAGGGGACGACTGATTTAACCCTTGGTTTTTCGAGTGTATTATATTTCACTTTTTTTTACATTTATTTGCTTAATAAGGTAACCTGTGCACATGATAGTGTTCTCCGTATCAATACGAATAGAAATATAATAGATCTGCCTTATTAATGATCCAGAAAATCAGTAATGATGTCCGCTGTATATTTTTGATGCCACTTATTGTCTCCTAAATAATCGAGCGTCCCCATATAGGCGCCGTGCATCCCGGGCAAGATGACTAAAGCTGCATTAGGGAAGGTTTTGTACATTTCTGTTTGGTGCTCAATACTACCTACATCGTTATTGCCACTGATAATAAGCGTAGGGGATTTTATGGATATTATCTCGGCGTCACTCCAGTCTTCAAAAGTTTTCATTCTTTGAACATCCTTATTAAACATATTCTGGAGCGCCGCTTCGCTATTGTTCACAGCTAAAAAATTGGCCTTTAAAACCTGAGGCATCATGTCTAAAGTCGCATGATCAAAACCCTCCCAAAATGCCGGGGGGGCTGCACTTCTTTTATAAAAGGCAGAGGCGATGATTATTTTATGCATGACCTCCGCAGGGCGCAGCGCAAGCTCTATGAGGGTCTGTCCGCCATTGCTGTAGCCCAAAAAATCAGCTCGTTCAATTTTTAAAAATCGCAATAAAGCTACGATGTCGTCCGCATCCTGCCGGAAGGACAGATCTGCCTGCCGATCGCCGGTTCTGCCATGCGCCTGCAATTCCATGGCAATCACCTGGCGGTCCACCGCGAGAAGCGGAATAATATTACTGAAAGATGTCTGGATGGTTGAACCGCCGCCATGGATGAGTACCAGCGGTGGACGCTTTCCTTCGCCGTAGATCTCATAATACATGCTGAGCCCGTTTACATCAGCGTAACCACTGTTGAAAGGGAGCTGCTGCTTAGATATTATTGCCATAATAACCGGTTTTATTGTTTTTCAATGGATATTCGCGTAACGCATTTTCAAAGTTATCAACTTCTTTTGTGAATGTCATCGGTTTTGGTCCTAAATTATGGATTGTTTATTTGGCCAGGATTATGCCTTTATTGAATTATGGATCCAGTGGATCCAGCGGATCTACCTGTAATGACTGGATATTTGACCTATAACTTGTTTCCGTGGCGCTAAGAACCTTTAGCTCCTTATAGGGAAGGTAACCTAAGTCCCTGAGTGCAACTTTACGCATACCCTTATTGATATAGGCCGACTGTCCTTTGTCAGAGATGATCAGCACAGGTTTGTTAAAAGGCATCCCAAATTTGTAAATCAGACGGGTTGCATTGCGCAGGTTGGTGGTTGTATGTCGCGCATGAGGCTCAATAATAACATTTTTTGGTGCTACATCTAAGCTGTCTATCATAAAACGCTTCATTTCCACGGCTTCACAATAAGGTGTTTTACTCGGATGAACATGTCCTCCCGAAACGATCAGAAAAGGTGCCACTCCTTTATTAAATTCGTCCAGGGCCGTCCTCATCCGGGCTTTTGCCCCCGGAGATAATCGCTGACCTTTAATTTCTGGGCCGAGACCCGGAACCAGGATGCAGCTATAGGAATATTTATTGAAATCTGTTTTTTTGACCTGAGCCGTCGGAGCCGCGTTCCAACCACCTGTTATCGGTTCATAACGCGCCGCTTCGTCTCTTTTATTCACTATCAGCCCGTATATTGCCAGGTTAAGCGCATTTTGGAAAAAGGTGTTTTTACTTCCAGTGTCTTGCCAGTGACCCAAAGCATCAAAAATGGCGGCACGGGTAGCCTCATCAGTCAAGGAAAGACTGCCGGCGTCAATGGAATAGTAGGTCGATTTTTTATTTAGAAAATAGACCTCTATGATTTGATTTAGACCAGCGGCAACATTGGTCCAGACGGCGCGGATAAAGGCAGTGTCCGGTAATTGTTCATAAAGAGCGTATCCATGACTGTCCTTTAAAGTCCGGATCATTTTTTTAAATGCTCTGCTGTGTAAATAGAATTTTTGCAGTGCGAGGCTTACTTTTTGTACTTCCAGGCTATCCCAGCAAAGACCCTGACCTATTAATTTTGTGAGGGTATTTTTATCTCGGCGCGAATCTAATTTGAATGCCCGAGTTTCTGTGATTTGCTTCAGTGGTTTGTATTTCGCTAAATCCTTTCTTAATTTTTGATGCTGGCCTATATAAGCGAGCATTGGGAAATTCTTCGCTATGAGTATCTCACGGGTTTGATCAGGTGAAGTCTTGGCGGTCTGTAATGTTTCCTGTGCTGATATAGCTGTGGGAGTGAAGCCCATCAATAGTCCAACAAAAAATGCTGTGAGCGAACTGACAGGATTTAATGATTTGCACATAGATTGAATGATCATGTCTCTGTATATTTATTTTTGCCTAAAGTCTTTAGGTCATGAGTGATATTACATGATGGGAAAAGATGAAGTTGAGGCGACTTTAAGACACATGAAGTTAATCTTTTCTGATTTATTTTTTATTTTTTTAGTGAGGTAATATAACTCTGATAAAGTTCGTTGTAACACTCCGGTAATTGTTTAAAGTCCTGATAATGGCATTCAAACATAAAGGGTCCGTTATAATGGACTTTATATAACGCATCCAGAATTTTATTCCAGTCGTTTAATCCTTTGTGGGAGCAGGGTAAGTAGTGATTTTCCTGCTTGCCGGTCCCATCGGCTACATGCAGTGTCTTTAACCGGTCGCCCATGGCAAGAATCAGTTTTTCAGGGTATTTTATATGATTCATGTCAATAGCAGATCCGATGGATGCAGGTAGCAAACCCATGATCTTGACGGTTTCTTCGACTGTTCTGCAAAGCGGACGTTCCAGCTTCTCACTTCTTAAGCGCTCAAAGCCGAGCATGTTCTCGATGACCATTGTAGCGCCTAGGTCCCTTACCCTTGGATTGAGTGAGTTACAGGATTTAATCAGTTGCGCTATGCGTAATGGGCGTTCGTTTAAACCTAAAAACCAGCTGGGATGAAATAGTACAATTTTGGGCTGGAGGATACGGCATATTTTGTCGATTATTTTATCATGGATAGCCACGACGCTCTTTCTTGCTGTGTCGTTGGGTTCCGATAAGTCAATATGCTTGCCGAAAGGCATGTGGATGGACCAAATAATAATGCCTGCTGCGTCAGCTGTTTTTTTGGCCTTGCGGGCTGATTCCATTAGTGCTTCATCAGACACTATGAAGTTTCTATTTTTATCAATAAAAGCACCTGTACCACCTACCTCGATATAATCGATGCCAACAGATTTTGCATACCGCATCGAGGAGTCATTGATCTTCTGAATACCAATAGAAAACCCCACTTGCAATTTGGCGGCCGTAGTTGCATCTATTTTTGTTTGGGCTTGGCCTGTGGCTTGAAATACCAGGAGTATAGGCAGCAACAAGGCCGGGCTTAAACGGCGAAAAATGGAACCGACACTTTTAGCATGTTTCATAAATATTGAATTAAATAAGTTTTTTAATTTGCCGTAGTTAATGTAATAAAAAAAGAACCGATAGGCAGTCCTTTGGTAGCAGGCTGCTTCCCGTCATCATGTTATTGCCAACCGGGATTTTGGACCAACTGATCATTTAGTTTAAGATCCTCCACCGGTAATGGATATAAGTAATCTTTATGCTCATCAAAGGTGACTTTTACTTTGAATGGATTCAGGTTACCGGATGTGCCGTTTGTAAGTGGCCTTTGTTTGATATCGATCAGCGTAGTGACGCCGGCAGGTGCCCCCGATTTATCTCCGCTATAAACATATACATCCGCTTTACCATCACCATTAAAATCATAGGCGCCCAAACTGGGGAAATACATACCGACCATTGGCTTTTCGAGTTTCTTGCCTTCCTTCCAGCGCATTAAATCGTCCCAACGGAAACCTTCATTGAAAAGTTCCACTCTTCTTTCTCTTCTGATCTCCAAAATAGCCCCTTTATTCGTACCCGAGCTAACATGTGGGTACATGGCGGCAAGAAAGGGATCCGGATGGCCATTTGCAAAGTCTAATTGCAGATGGGGCATACCAACCCGGTCCCGCAATTTATTGATTGATAAGTTTAAATCATCTTGGGTAAGTGTACCCAGTTCAGCCTTCGCCTCCGCATAATTCAGGAGTACCTCGCCCAGTCTGAATATAATAACATCATTAAATGAAGAGGACCACTGATCCCGGGTCGCGAGCGCTTTGATTATCCGGTAGCCTGTGGTGGTGGCTCTTAGATTAACCGGCTCTTCAGTTGTCTCACCATAGACTTTAAAATGCGGTCCGGCTGTGCTCTGTGTTAAGCGGGGATCCCTGTGCTGCATTTCTTCGTAAAATGCATACCCGTCGTAACCCGGTATATCTGTAAACGGGGTGCCATCGATCATCAGGTAACTGTTCACCAGATCCTTTGTCATCCCCCAGGCGCCCTGAGTTGGGGAGGTCATCAGGGAACTTAAATTATGGCGGGTAAAGTCCGGATTGTAATCCCTGGCCAAAATAGTTTCTTCGGCAGTTTGATCGTTGCGCGCGAATAAATCCCTGTAGGCCGTTTCCGGGCCTCCTTTTGTATACAGATGATAGGTTCCGGAGGTAATCAATTGCTCAGCTGCATCTACTGCGGCGGTTAAAAATTTCTGATCATCGCCTAAATTATGATATTTGCGATAGGTACCTTCAAAAAGGCAAACCCTTGATTTTAGTGCCAGTGCGGTAAACTTTGTGATCTGGTTAAGTTCGGGTTTTGCCGGTAGATTCTCGATCGCAAAATTAAGATCCGCCAAAACAGAATCCATGACCAGTGCTCTAGGATCACGAGGCTTATAAAGGTCTTCATCGCCAGCGTTTAAAACATGATTGTACCAGGGCACATCTCCGAATTTTTTTACTTTATCATAATAAAAATAGGCACGGAAAAACCGGGCGACACCGCCGTAGTGCAACTTTGCCTCTTCATCCCTGCATTTTTGGTAATGAGTTAGAAAATAATTAATTGTTCTCAGATCTGACCATGACCAGCTGCCTGAGCCACTGGGCACCGGAACAATCCTTGTTCCTTTGATCCGGTCAGGAACGATTAATGGCACAATATCGTCTGAGGATTCGCCATAGGAAGCATCATAAATATCTGTTGTTGGCAGCATACTGTAGAAACCATTTGTATATACTTCCAAGTCCTTGGCGGTATTAAAAAACAGGTTGGCATCTAACTTGTCTTTTGGCACCGTATTCAGGTAATCTTTATTACAACCGGTGATACAAAGGAGGAGAAAGGATAATATTGAGTATAATTTGATATGTTTCATGATAAATGCGTTTTTAGATTAAAGAGTAAGACTAGCGCCAAATGAAAAAGTCTTTCCAATGGGGTAGTCCTCTAGTCTGGCCCGGGAAACTGCCTGGTCCGGATTATTATAATTAATCCCGGAGCCCGCCTGTTCAGGATCTATATATTTAGTGAGATCACCAAAACGCCAGGTGAGCAGATTTTCACCGCTAAAGTAAATCCGGAGTTTTTTGATCTGGAATCGCCGGGTCAACTGCTCAGGCAAAGTGTATCCGATCGTCAGGTTTTTGACCCTGAGATAGCCAACATTTAAAAGATAATAGTCATTCACTTCTCCGAGCGATCTGGCGGCACCTAAAGAAGTATACCCACGGTATATTTGTGGATAGGTGTTGCCCGGCTGTTCTGGTGTCCAGGCATTTTCGATTAGATCCTTTCGGATAAACGA
>DATJDF010000426.1:0-10392 GCA_035497555.1 Arachidicoccus sp.
AAGTGTATCATAATCTCCTTTCTTGACCGCATATTTTCCTTTAGTATGAATGATAAATGCACATTGTTCTGCCTGTTCCTCAGAATGACCACATACTTCAATTAAAGTGGTAATCACCCACTCAAAAGTATTGACTTCATCATTCCAAATGATCAGTTGCAGGGGACTGTCCGTAGCAACTAAGGTGTCACTATCGGCCTCTTCCCATGGTTTAACATCATTTGTAATAAGATTATAGTCTTTCATGCCACAAAGGTAGAAAATTCTACTTGAACTAATCCCATATTTAGGCCTTGATATTGAGTTGAAGGCAATTGTTCTTGTGGTTTTCAACTCAATAATTAGGAAATATGGTCGTGAACTCAGTTTCCCTAAATATTTAGGAGCGGGATGTTTTGATTAATTTTATTTTTTTTGTTAATAATCAATTAAAATCATTGATCGAATAGATGATGAATAGCGTACATCTCAACTGATCAAATTTAATTAGTCGCACCCTATTTAAATTAGCAAAGTCTATCATCTGTAGTTTATGAGCTTTTCTCTTTTTCAATGATTGTATGCATAATCCTGTTATATTTAACCATTGAGTCAAAAATAAAATTGCCATTTGTCTGCTACCCCACCGTCTTTATAACATCAATTAAATCCTTTAAATGGAGCGTATTATATTAGTTGTTTTTTTGTTTCAATTGGTTAATAACAACAAATAAGAAAAAAGTGAAAAGACTGGGTGTAAAATCAAGGACGCCCTTTACCTCTGGGTTTGTTGATGACGATAGTCGATTTGCAATGGCGCAACTCATTAAATTTAAAAAGATGAGTAGGTTGTTGTATGCCGGATTTTTTTTAGAGGGTGTAGAGGACAAAGCAGACTCGGTAACAATTCAAATTAATATATAATGTTTTAATTGGACTACCTGGGGAGCGGATTAACTTCTAAAATGTCCTTAGTTGTATTATTTTGATTACCGGAAGAGTGGTCATTGCGCTCAAATCATATAAGGGCTATTTTAACGAGCCAATTTATATCGGAATAGAGCTAATTCCGGATGGTAAGGGAGAAAAACAAGATTAGGTACGGTATCAGGATTGGAGGAAAATTAATCCTTGAGAAATGGAACAAATCTCTTGAAGGAACTTTGACACACTCTTTGCGAAAGTAGCATAATAAAAATGCGTTTTAATTGTATGGTTGGCATCTTAAAGAATAATTCTAATTGGGTTTTAAACGAGTTGCATTGTAACGTGTTTCTATTCAATAAGATATTGCCAATATTCATCGCTAAATAGGGCGGTATTAGTTAAGGGTTAATAATCTTCCGGAATTATGAAAGGCTACTCGTTCTGGCAAGGATAAGGTTGAGTTTTAAAAAATATTGCCCCTTTTCTGACTATTCAATTTTATTAACTCATATTCTATGAGACAGGCTATTGGTGTATATGCTAACATATTTTATTAAACCACCGTTCTTGTTTTCTTGTTTACCGCTACTAAATCAAATTTTAACAAATTAACATTCTATCTTTGCAGGATGAAGCAATTGGAGAAGCAAAACATCCGGCATTTAACCCTTGAACAACTGGAACAGTATTTTCTGGCTGCCGGGGAGCCGAAGTTTCGGGCAAAACAGGTTTATGAGTGGATTTGGCAAAAACATGCCCAGCGTTTTGAGCAAATGTCTAATTTAGGTAAACTACTGAGAACCAGACTGGAAGAACATTTTTTATTACCTTCATTGACTGTAGAAACAGTCCAACACAGTGAAGATGGAACAATAAAAAGCCGGTTTTTGACCTTTGATCACCATATGATTGAAGGCGTTTTAATTCCTACAGATGAAAGAAAAACTGCATGTGTGTCCTCACAGGTAGGGTGTAGTCTCTCCTGTAAATTCTGTGCTACCGGGTTTATGGATCGTAAAAGAAACCTCAATTTCGATGAAATTTACGACCAGGTTGCCCTTATTAATCAACAAAGCCTGGACACCTATCAACAAAAATTGACAAATATTGTATTTATGGGCATGGGCGAACCATTGCTCAACTATACCAATACGATGAAGGCAGTAGAACGCATATCGGCTGAAGATGGTTTGGGGATGAGCCCCAAAAGGATAACAATTTCCACGGCCGGGGTTGCTAAAATGATTACAAGACTGGGTGATGACGGTGCCAGATTTAAACTGGCCGTCTCGTTACATGCAGCCAATGACAAGAAGCGTAATGCAATCATGCCAATTAATGAGACGAATAATATTAAGGCTCTCATCGAAGCACTCAATTATTACTACAAGAAGACCAAACAGCATGTCACTTTTGAATACATCCTGTTTCAGAATTTCAATGAAAGTACGAAAGATGCAGAGGAACTGGTCAAACTTTACCGGCAGGTCCCTGTTGATCTAATCAATATAATAGAATATAACCCAATTGACCGTAGTAGTTTTACAAAACCTACTGAGGAAAGCACCGAGTTATTCATGCGCTATTTAGAGGCAAATAAAGTCAATGCTCGTCTGCGTCGTAGCCGAGGCAAAGATATTGATGCCGCCTGCGGACAATTAGCCAATAAAGGTTAATTGAATTATAGAAACTAAAGGCCCTCCATCAAATACATCCAACCACCAACCCAAAGTCCAATGAGCAAACAAGGATTTGATAAATTTATCAACAAGAAGTCACCCGCCAAAGTAAAGGAGGAGCATCGCCAGGAAAAACGAAAATCCAAAGCAGCACTCAGGGCAGCAGGGGAGGAAATGCGCAAGCAAAAATTAGAAAAGCTGCGCGGTAAGTCAGGCACAGAAACCTATAGTAGCAATAAGTTGTACGGGGGGAAAACGACCGGTACTTCTGCTTATGGAAAAGGGAAAGAGAAAGAGGGTCGCGGCAGAGGCAAATATGAAAGCCATCATCAAAACGAAGCCACAGACAGAAACTCAGGGTTTGGTAAAAACCGTACCGGAGAAACTGATTCCAGGGCACAAAGTGATACCCCACATAAAGTGAACAGAAACTTTGGCGTAAAGAATGAAAGGTATGCTAAAGAAACGCCAGAGACGGCAACACAAATGCCGCTTAATAAATTTATTGCACATGCGGGTATCTGTGGAAGGAGAGAAGCAGCTGAGCTGGTTAAACAAGGTCAGGTCCAGGTGAACGGTGATATTGTCTTTGAACCAGCGACCAAAGTTTCCGAAAGTGATACCATTAAGCTAAAGGGTAAAACCCTGAGTATACAGCAGAAATTAGTCTATTTTTTGCTGAATAAACCCAAGGATCATATAACAACCACCAAGGATGATAAGGGCCGTAAAACGGTGCTCGATCTTTTTAAAGATGTTGATGAAAAACATGTTTTCCCGGTAGGAAGACTCGATAGAAATACAACGGGTGTACTGCTGTTAACCAATGACGGTGAACTTGCCCAGGAATTGACTCATCCTTCTTTTGAAGTGAAAAAAATCTATGAGGCAACGCTGGATAAACCGCTGACCAAGAAAGATGCGGATGCTATTGCCACCGGCATCACCCTGGAAGATGGAGAGATCAAGGCTGACAGTGTCGGTTATGCTGATCCTAAAAATAAATCAGTTATTGGCATTGAAATCCATAGTGGTAAAAACAGGATTGTCAGAAGAATCTTTGAACACCTGGGTTACGAAGTCAAAAAACTGGATCGAGTTATGTTTGCCGGCCTGACAAAGAAAAATGTAGACAGGGGCAAATGGCGGTATCTATCAGAAAAAGAAATCCGCATACTGAAATTTATGAATGCTGGAGGGACAAAAAAATCTAAAGCTGCAGCCGCAATAAACGGCGGAGATGTACCACAAGTCGATGCTGAACCACATCCGCGCAGTAAATCAGCTACGCCTGTCAAAAGGAAAAGAATTAAAATTGAGTCGACCGGGCCCAAGGATCATGTAAAGGCAAAACCTAAACCAAGAGAAAATACCAGAGAGAGTTCGAGGGAAGATACAAGAGGAAATTCGAGAGATAACACAAGAGGAAATACCAGGGACAATTCAAGGGATAATACAAGAGGAAATTCAAGGGATAACCCAAGAGGAAATACCAGGGAAAATACAAGAGGTAACACCAGAGAAACTACAAGAGGTAACACCAGAGAAACTACAAGAGAGAATTCGAGGCCAGCAAGGCCTGCATCAAAATCCTCTGTAAAGAAAAGTGGTGGTAAAAAAGTGCATAGCAAAAGGAGCATCAAAACACATAAAGAATAATTTACATTGGACGTTCCTGTAAAGTAACACCATCGTTAAATAATATCATAAATAGCCACCTCGTGTGGCTTTTTAAAACTCCGGGGGATTAAAAAAATGAAATTTGAGGTAATTTTTGAAAACGACTTGTTTTTAGTCATTGTCAAACCGGCAGGGATGCTAAGTGTGCCGGACAGAAAGCAATCAGAGCCTTCTTTGAAAGACATGCTAAAGGAACAATACACGGATATTTATACCGTTCACCGCCTGGATAAGGCGACCAGTGGATTGATTGTTTATGCTAAGGATCCGGTGACACATAAAACGCTCTCTGGTTTATTTGAAGGCCGTGAAGTGGAGAAATATTATTTGGGTATCGTTAATGGAACCTTGATGCCGGAAGAAGGCCTAATTGAAACCGGGATTATGGAACATCCGGCTAAAAACGGCACCATGGTGGTCAATGCGAAAGGCAAAACTTCCAAAACCGCCTATCAGACACTGGAATCCTTTAAACAGTTTTCATTGGTTCAATTCCAGATTTTTACAGGCCGGACCCATCAGATAAGATTGCATACACATTATTTAGGACATTGGATTGTTGGTGATCCTTTATATGGCGACGGGAAGCCTCTGCTGCTCTCGACGATAAAGCGGCATTTTCAGCTGGCGAAAAAACAGTTCGAGGAGCAGCCCATAATGCCAAGATTAGCCTTACATGCGCATAAAATGGCATTTTCGTTAAACGGAATACCATATGAGTTTGAGTCTCCTATGCCTAAAGATATGCAGGCGACACTAACCCAGCTTAGAAAGCATAACAGCCGTCGTGGGGTAATATAAAAAGGCCCGGGTATATTACCTGCTTTATTGATCCTGCAGAAATCACCAAATTATGTTCTTCTACATTTTAATTGCCAGCATTTGCTGGCAATTAAAATGTAGAAGAACATCGACAGTATAAAGCGACTGAGTTTTTCAGTAATTTCGACTACATTTGAGCAGCATTGGGATGTATAAGCACATTTCCTTGGACGCTAGACACTTAACACTAAACCTTAAACATAATCTGGCCGTATGTTATTAGAAAAACGTGTTCCTTTTTTGTACCTCTTTGGACAGATAAAATATGATCTGTTATTTGTACTCGTCATGGCCGTGTGTACCTATAGTCTCAAAAGAGTATTTGGAGATCAGGTACCGAAAATCCCGGTTTCCCTGCCAGCCTTCCTGGGGACAGCGATATCCCTATTACTTAGTTTTAAGCTCAGTCAGTCCTACGACCGTTGGTGGGAGGCCCGGAAAATCTGGGGCTCGATCGTCAACGATTCCCGTACACTCGTATTACAAATTCTCGGTTTTACCCGGTCTTCGCAAAAGCCGCATAGCCCTTCCAATCAGGCTACCTCTGGCGCAGGGCCGCTTGAAAGTCAGTTAAGGATCATAAGTTACCGCCAGATCGGCTGGGCGTATAGCTTGAGCAGATCATTACGCAGACAGGATCCCCTGGCTTTTGACCGTCCCGGTAACCCTTCGGGAAACTTTATCTCTGAAAAAGACAGGGCCTCGGTCAGTCAGCAACAAAATAAACCTTTTGCCTTGCTTTACCTGCAATCTCAGGATATTGCCAGTTTATGCCAGCAGGACTATATTAATAGCTATCAACAAGTGCAATTGGACCTGACGATTACCAGGCTGGTAGCATCGATGGGCAAGGCCGAAAGAATAAAATCAACCGTATTCCCTGTGACTTACCGCCAGATTCTCCGCGGATTTATATACATTTTCCTGCTTATTATGTCAATGGCACTTTTGGAACTCAACAGTATTTGGGAGCTTCCATTGGATTTAATCATTTCCTTACCCTTTTTTATGATTGAGAAAACAGCCCGGTACATGCAGGATCCATTTGAGAATAAGCCAACGGATACCGCTATGACGACCATAGCAGCCACCATAGAAACCAATATAAAGCAACTCTGGAATGATGGACAGTTGCCTGTTAATCAGGATTTACAGGACAAATATTATATTCTTTGAAAAATATTTTTTTCCTTTATAAAAAAGCATTTAACTTCGCAGCATGATTTTAAACAAAGTAAATATTCATTGGTGGTGGCAAACAAACGCTTCGTCGGGTTCGTTTGAATAGCAGCATCATGTATTTTACCTAAAAGTGAAAAATTAAAATAGCAAAATATTCAAGCCTCGGCGTATTATTCGTCCGGGGCTTTTTCTTTGGTAGTCAACGCAAAAACGCAAAATATGCAGAAAATTAAACTAGAGACGGGTTGCAAAAAAATATTATCTGACATCTATACACCCGTAGGTATTTACCTGCGACTAAGGGATAAATACAGGGACACGGTGTTACTGGAAAGCGCAGAACATGGTTCTGCAGAAAATAGCCGATCCATCATTGGCATCAATGCGATCGGTGGTATAGAGGTCAGGGATCTGGGAAGTATTGAGTTCAAGTATCCCAACCACCAGCCCGAGAAAATGGATATTCAAAACAGCCAGGAGGTCCCTGTCCAGCTATGGAACTATATGCAGCAATATGATATTACACCTGCCAGCTGCCCTGAAGCACTCCAGGCACAAGGCTTATTTGGCTATGTCTCCTATAATGCAGTTCAGTTTTTTGATACCATCCAATTAAAATCTGCAAACAGCGCGCCTGAAAGAGAGGTGCCCTATATGCGGTACCGGTTATACCAATATGTGATCGTCATCAATCATTTCAAAAATGAAATGTTTATCTGTGAAAACATCCTTAAAGGTGTCGATAGTGCTATTTCAGAAGTAGAAACGCTTATAAAAAGCAAAGATGTCCCAGCGTTTCCATTTGCGCTTTCAGGTACAGAATCTTCCAATAAAACTGACCAGGAGCACCTGGATATGATTCAAAAAGGTATTAAGAGCTGTCTGAGAGGCGATGTGTTCCAGATTGTATTAGGTCGCCGCTTCGAACAGAAATTTACCGGAGATGATTTTAATGTCTATAGAGCTTTAAGATCCATTAATCCTTCACCTTACCTGTTTTATTTTGATTATGGAGATTACCGGCTCATGGGCTCCTCTCCGGAATCCCAATTAATCATCCGGGACCAGACAGCTATTGTTCATCCAATTGCCGGCACATTTAAAAGAACCGGCAACGCAGCCGAGGATAAAAAGCTCAGTGAAGCCTTACTGCTCGATCCCAAAGAAAACGCGGAACATACCATGCTGGTTGACCTGGCACGTAATGACCTGAGCCGGATTTGCGACAATGTGCATGTCAGCTACTTTAAACAGATTCATTCTTTCTCCCATGTAATGCATATTGTAAGCGAAGTGCAGGGCGACGTGCCGGTAGCAGAGAATCCCTTCAAATTACTCGCAGCTACTTTCCCTGCCGGTACGCTGAGTGGGGCCCCTAAATTTAAAGCAATGGAGCTTATTGACCAGTACGAAGGTGAATCCCGGAGTTTTTATGCCGGCACCATTGGATTTGTCGGCTTTAACGGCGCTTTTAACCATGCAATTATGATCAGGAGTTTCATGAGCCGTCAGAATACACTTTATTACCAGGCAGGTGGCGGTATCGTTGCAAAGTCCAATCCTGAAAGTGAATTACAGGAAGTGCATAATAAGCTCGGTGCATTGAAACAGGCGCTCCTGCTGGCAGATGAGCTTTTTAATTAAATCTATCACGTTTTCTTTTTATATTTTACCGTACACATGAAACTTTTAGTATTAGATAATTACGACTCCTTTACTTTTAACCTCGTCCAGATCATCCGTCAATTAACGGGCAGTAAAGTTGATGTTTTCCGTAACGACAAAATTGCCCTGGAAGCAATAGCTGATTATGATAAGATCCTTTTGTCCCCGGGACCAGGGCTACCTGTAGAATCGGGTATTCTCAATGACTTGATCCGGACTTATGGTCCGAGTAAATCTATTTTAGGCGTTTGCCTCGGTGAACAAGCCATTGGAGAGGTTTACGGAGCTAAACTGGAGAATCTGGCAAATGTTTATCACGGGGTATCCACGGATTGTAGACAAACCGAAGCGAAAAGTCCACTCTTTACCGGATTGCCCTCAAATTTTACGATTGGACGCTATCATAGCTGGGTCGTCAGTTCCGATAGTTTTCCATCCGATCAATTAGAAATTACCGCCCGCGACGAAAATGGTTATATTATGGGGCTTCAGCATAAAAAATATGATGTTCAGGGTGTGCAGTTTCACCCGGAAAGTGTTTTGACCCCTGACGGCATACGGATCATGCGCAATTGGCTTGGCGAGTAATAAAATACGGTAAGGTCATTCCAACTAGCGTAACCATTTAAAAAACATTTTATGAAAAAATTACTTCAATACCTTTTTGATTATAAAACACTCAGTGCGTCTGAGGCAAAGGAAACCCTTATCCAGATTTCCAAAGGCATGTACAATGAAACTGAAATCACAGCTTTTATAACTGTATTTCTGATGCGCAGTATCACAATTGAAGAACTCCAGGGATTCAGTGAAGCCCTACTTGAACTATGCGTTAAAGTGGAGCTTGGCAGTGATGATTTGTTGGATATAGTGGGCACAGGGGGAGACGGTAAGAACACCTTTAATATCTCTACACTTGCTTCCTTTATTGCTGCCGGTGCCGGTCAGAAAGTGGCCAAGCATGGGAATTATGGTGCGACTTCTATTAGTGGCTCTTCCAATGTAATGGAACAACTGGGCTATCATTTTAAAGCCGACGAGGCAAAATTGAAAAATGAACTGGATAAGGCAAATATCTGTTTTTTACATGCACCTTCTTTTCATCCGGCATTAAAAACCGTAGGTGCTTTACGTAAGAACCTGGGACTTCGTACTTTTTTTAATATGCTGGGTCCACTGGTTAATCCGGCCCGGCCGGCATTTCAGTTGTTAGGTGTCTATAATCTGGAGATGGCACGTCTTTATAATTATTTGCTGCAAAATTCCGGACGTCGTTTTACCATCGTACATAGTCTGGAAGGCTATGACGAGATTTCATTGACAGGCGATACAAAAATTATTACAAAAGACGGCGAAAGAATAGAAACGCCGGAACAGTTGGGAAAGCGCCGTGTAGACGCGCAGGATATATTTGGAGGCAATTCACTGGAAGATGCAGCCTTGCTTTTTAAAAAAATAATTTCAGGTGACGGTACCTGGGCACAGAATGCAGTGGTTTTAGCGAACGCTGCCATGGCATTACAATGTACTGGCAAATATGATAGTTACCAGTCTGCCTACCAAAGTGCAGTCGACAGTCTTGAATCTGGCAAGGCCTATGGTTGCCTTCAAAAACTGATTGAGCTGAATCAGTCTTAGTTTTTACTATGTTATATCCTATTTGACTAATTGAAAAAAGAAATTCGTGCAGAACAAAATGAAAAATATACTGGATGAAATTGTCGCTTATAAAAAACAAGAAGTGCAGATCTGTATGCGGGAAATGCCCGCCACTGTTTTAATGAAGAGCCCACAAATGGACCGGACCGTTAATTCCCTGAAAGCTGGGTTACAAAAACCTGGTGCCACCGGAATTATTGCTGAATTTAAACGGCAATCTCCTTCCAAAGGCATTATTAACGATAAAGTAAGCGTTGAGGAAGTAACAGCTGCCTACGCGGCCGCTGGCGCAAGTTGCCTGTCAGTTCTGACAGATCAGCATTTCTTTGGTGGAACCTTGGATGATTTGCGTGTGGCAAGATCCGTCCATCTGCCAATCCTACGTAAGGATTTTATGATTGATGAATATCAGATTCTGGAGGCCAGGGCAGCAGGGGCGGATGTTATTTTACTTATTGCTGCATGTCTTACACCCACAAGGGTGCAGGAACTGGCCAAATATGCACGCAAGCTCTCGCTAGAAGTATTACTGGAAATCCATGGCGAGGAGGAATTGGACCGGATATGTGCGGAGGTTGACCTGGTGGGGGTCAATAACCGCAATCTTAAAACCTTCAAGGTAGATATTGACAATTCCATCAGGCTCCGTAGCCTGCTACCCAAAGACAAGCTCGCTATTGCCGAAAGTGGGATTGATAGCGTAGACATTGTGGATAAATTACGTGGCGCCGGCTTTAGCGGTTTTCTGATAGGTGAACATTTTATGAAGCAGGCAGATCCGGGAAAGGCATTTGCTACT
>DATJDF010000427.1:0-3558 GCA_035497555.1 Arachidicoccus sp.
AGCTGTTGCGTGGTACCATCGGGTTGAATAGGAATATTATCATCAGTAAGTGCCGCCAGTAAACGGATACTATCACCGATATACCCATTCATCTGTAAATTAAACTCTGAATTAAAGACTGCATTCTGGTTATTACCAAAACTCATGCTTCGGCCAAAGCTGCCGGTATAATCAATTTTTCCAAAATTGAAAAGTGAGCCGTCCCGGTCGCCATGGGCAGTGATATTCGTAGGGGATACGACAAGACCCGCCATAGCGGAGTCGAAACCATAGCGCTGCACCCGCCGACTCAGTAAAAAGGGAAAGACCCGGTAAGTAATCCCAACGCTGTCTTCCTTCCAAGGTTTAAGCCACATAAAAGTGCCAGCGGCCAGATCAAGTTTATAGTAATTATCAGGGACGGCTATACCCACACTACCGGGAACAATACTCAAGGTATCGAGTGTCCACTGGCTGGAACCGGCTAATTTCCAGGTAGGAATATTTTTATGGCGGAGATTAGAATTGACTTTAACCTGCGCCCCGGCTGGCAGCGCTGGTAGCACCAAAAAAAGGAGGAGCATAAAGAATATTAAGACGAAATTACGCATCAACCTATAGATAACGTAAAAATGCGCATCTTCATATATTCAGGGAAAGGTTTTGATGCTTTAACACATGGCAGTATTGTTCCCCGTCGCAAAAAACGGGGCGAATCTGCAATTTGCGCCAAGCCGGCCTTAGAAATAATAAGATAAAGGACGGATAAAAGCAAAACCATGCACCGGCAATATTTTCTCTTTTAAGAAATATTACGGGTACATGGTTTTCTATACCAGGCCCTTTCGGGCTGGTGGTGAATAAGGTTCGGTAACTTTTGTTATGCGTCAGAAGCTGGCTTACGACGCAGGAGGCTGTAAAGCCAAAGTAAAATGACCGCACCTACAATAGCCAAGGCAAAACTTTTGAAGTTCCAGCCGTTTACATCACCCCATCCCAGGACACTGGACCCAATCCAGCCTCCAAGCATACTTCCAAGAATTCCGATAATAATGGTCACAATCCAACCGCCGGGATCTTTTCCGCGGTGTAATGCTTTGGCAATTGCTCCCGCAATTAAACCAAATAAAATCCATGAAATAATACCCATAATTGAAAGATTTTGTTACTATTTAAGCATAAAAACCATACCAATAAAATTATATGTGTAAAATTGGGATAAATGTACTGGTCTTCTATTGCTCTTTTTCATCCTTCATCGTAATAGACGAATAAGACTCAAGTAATGAGCACGAAGGATTACTACGTTGATTATTAATACATTATCAACTGAAAAATCAAATCGGGGTGCAATTATATCTAAAGACTCACCCAATAACCCGTCGACGACTGGCTATTCAGTCGATAATGTATAAAACTTTCATTATCAGCTGAGCGTCGGTGCGAAACGAAGGGTCGGCACCGAAAAAAGGGGGAAAAACGCCACAGAAACTGGCAGTTTTGGGAAGACAGCATTTGCCGGACGTCCCAATGCTTAATAAAACACTGTTTTTCCCTTTTGCCAGCCTTACCGCCAGCGATTATTTGTAGAGTAATTCATAATATTCATGGGTCATCCGGTTACTGTCAAACTGGAAGCGGACATCCCGCATGCCGTTTTTGATAATCTGGCGCCAGGTATCATACTTATCGTAATAAGTAGGCAAAATCTGCTGTTCCAATATCTTATAGAGCTGGTCAAGATCATAAGCGTCCTGCTCATGGGTCTGCATCTCGGAATAATCCCCGCTGGGAACAACAAATCCGTTATGGCCGTGATTGATAAATTCCGGAATCCAACCGTCTTCAGTGGAGAAATTAACGGCGCCATTCATCGCAGCGCTCATACCACTTGTGCCGGAGGCTTCTCTTGGAACCCGTGGATTATTGAGCCATACATCAGCAGCCTGTTTCAGTCGTTTACTCAGTGTCAATTCATATCCAACCAGCACAGCAACATTTGCATATTTTTTACTTTCATTTACCAGGCGGTCAAATGTGCCGATGGCTGCATAATCCATGGGATAAGGCTTACCCGCGAATATAACCTGCACCGGATATTTGGTATTATGGATGAGCTTCAGAAACCGGGCTTCGTCCTGGAATAGAAAATCAGCTCTTTTATAGCCTGCAAAACGGCGGGCCCATACAATGGTCAATACTTTTGGATCGAAAATTTTACCTGTCTGGTCGGCAACGATTTCAAAAGCACGGATTTTCAGGTACCTTTTACGGTCATCCAGTAACCAGTCTTCGCCCTGATTGAAAGAACGGTACAGTTGTTTGTCCGCCCAATAACTCCAGTTCTGTGCATTGGTAATTGAAATAATATCGCAAACACCTGGATACTGTTTCCACATTCTGCGTGCCACTTCACCGTGTAATGCAGAAACGCCGTTGGCGATTCGAGCAAACCTGAGTGCCACCAGTGAATGGTCAAACTGATCTTCATATAGCCCAGTCAGGTTACGGACTTCTTCTAATGGCATACCACAGAAATAGGACATCTTATCACAGAGGTGAATATTGTGTTTCTCGTTGCCTGCTTCTTCGGGCGTATGGGTCGTAAAAACCAGCCGTTTCCTGACTTCTTGCAACTCCTTAAATTTGTTCAACAAGTAAAATGCGGCCGGAAGTCCATGGGCTTCATTGAGATGATAAACCTCTGGGTCAAACTTTAAGATATCCATCAATTTAGCACCACCCACGCCCAGTAAAATATATTGAGCCACTTTAGTGGCTTCATTTGCATCGTAAAGCTTATGGGTTATGGTCTGGCTCACATAATCATTCTCAGGCAAATCCGTGCTGAGCAGGAAAAGCGGGGCCGTTTTAAAAACAGCAGGTTTTAGATAAAGAACTTTTACCCATACATCGGCATCATGAATCTTGATGGTAAACCTGATACCGGTATCCTCCAGAAAACTATAGGTCTTTTCTGACCAGGTTGCCTGCAAAGACTGGTCGGCGTTGCGGCTTTGATCATAATAGCCAAACTTCCACAAAATCCCAACTCCTACCAGATGCTGGCTGAGTTCATAGGCACTGCGCAGATGAGACCCTGCTAAGAATCCAAGACCGCCACTATAAATTTTTAAAGGTTGGTGAATGGCAAACTCCATCGAAAAGTAAGCGACTCTTTTACTGTATTTTTCACTAATGGGGTAAAATTCCCCCAGATTAAAATTGCTCATGTAGGATTATCGTATGTCTAATGGTTCTCTAAGCGCCGAAGGTAATGTATTTGCCCTTTACCAACCAGCCCAGATCTGTAGTATTTGTTCACATCGGGTGCATTATTAAGGCCAGATGGACCGGAAAATCAAAGGATACTTAAATGCATAATTGCACTACGGTTAAATATATATCCGCATTTTACTTATTAAAAAAAAATATTTATTTCAGTATGCAAATAAATTATTTAGGTCACCCAAATTTAATGCCTTAATTTTGTCCCTGAAGCAACACCAAATGTTGCAAAAGGTTTGAATCAAATGGATAAAGAAAAGGTCAGGGCTTCAACTGGATCAGCACACCGCT
>DATJDF010000428.1:0-4923 GCA_035497555.1 Arachidicoccus sp.
AATGGGTCCCCACGGGCAATCTTGATGGTTACTGGGGTGAATTTAACAGGACACCTTATGAATTTCCACTGATCCGGTTAGGCGATGTTATACTCATGCTTGGTGAGGCCTATAATGAAAACGGTGAGCTTTCAAAGGCCATAACCGAGATCAATAAAATAAGATCCAGGGTGCAAATGCCGGGATTAAACTCAGGAGCCAGCTGGCTAGCTGTGACAAGTAAGGATGAAATGACCCAGCGGATCAGAGATGAACGCGCATTTGAGCTGGCTGGAGAGGGACAGCGTTATTGGGATCTGCGAAGATGGGGTATACTTAAATCGACTTTTAAAAATGCGACGGATATATTCGGTGACCTGATGTATGAGCGTAATTACCAGGCGCGGCAGGAAATCTGGCCTTTCCCTCTAATTGAATTGGAGAGAAACACTAATTTGGTGCAAAACCCCAATTGGTAAATACCTAGCGGTAATAACCTCATAGGATAAGACTGAAAAATGAAAATATCTTTTTTGATTTCAATGCAATATTATTAAAGTGCATTGTGTCATGTAAATAGCTGTAATCCGATCAGTCGGTGCTATTAAGATATGTGAATCAAATTTATAATCTACTACCCAAATTTAGCTATATTGTTTATTAAATTTTTGGGTCTTAAAAAAATATTATGAAATACAAATTTCTCTTTGTTCTTTTATTTTTACCCGTTTTGCTGTTTGCCCAGAACCCAATTAACTATTGGGGGAGGCCTGCTGCTTTTATGCAGGCGCAAACCAGTCAGACTTTTGATCTTGTTAAAAAAATTATTAAGGAAAATCCTCCTTCTACCAGACTAAGCCTCATAAGGGAGTCCGCGCTTTTACATTTGGATTGGATTTTTCATGATCCACGACTCGACAGCCTGACTTTAACACAGCAATTTTTAGTAGGTCAGGTACGAAATGTGGTTAAAGAATTAAATAAACCGGTTAAAAAGGGCGTAAAAGTGTTCAAAATGTATAATCATGCATTTATTGTGAAGTCTCCTACGGTTACGGTTGCATTCGATTTAACCCGTGGCGGTGATATGGGGAGAAAGCGGATGATTGCTGATGATTTAATGGATTCAGTTGTTAGACATTGCGATATACTGTTTGTGTCACATATTCATGGAGATCATACAGATCCCGGGGTTGCGGATCTTTTTATAAAAAACAATAAGCATATCGTTGCAACTACCGGAATTTGGATGGACAAGGGACCAGGGGTACAGCATATCAGGTCCGAGGAGATGGTAAGGGAAGATATCGTATTGACTTCCGGTAAAAAAATTAAAGTGACAGTTATGCCTGGTCACCAGGACGATCTGCCAAATAATGTTTACATCGTAACGACACCGGAAGGCATTAGTGTGGCTCAGACTGGAGACGAATTCAATGACAAGGATTTTTCCTGGATTGATAACGTAAAGAAAAATGCTAAGGTGGACATTCTGATGATTCAATGTTGGGCAAAGTCCATTGCCCGGAATGTGGAAGGATATGATCCTAAGGTCGTCATTACTGGCCATGAAAATGAAATTGTGCATTCTATCGATCATAGAGAACCTTATTGGCTTGATGCTAAAAGGTTGGAAAAGGTTACCAGGCCCATTGTCTATATGACCTGGGGTGAATACTTTACGTACAAAAAATAATTAATTTGATTTTATTATCTGGCTCCTTTAGTTTGTGATTAGCTTTGGCAAAATATTGATGAAATATCTCGGCTTTTCATCGACGTGGATTCATGATTCTTTTGAACTTTTGGGGATAATCTCTTTATGTCTGTCTACTCGATTCATCTAATCTACGGTATTATTTCAACTTATTTGAGGCTTGGATGTGAAAATGAACTAAAAGTTGGGATAAATTCGATTATTCCAACTTTTGGATAACCGAATCGAAAGGTTTTGGAGATCTATCAAGTATGAAAAAGTGTACCTGAATCGATGTGATGTTCGAAGGTTACTTTACCCTCAAATCAATGATTATATGGTATTTTATAGGAATAGACGACCGGATGGTTCTCTTAATAATTCTTTTCCCAAAACAAATTTATGACTATGCAGCATAAAAATAAGTATCTTTGCAACAGACCAACACCTGAGCTAGAATGGACACCACATCGGTCACTATCTTAAAAACCAAGTAAGACTGTCTAAAAAATATGGTCCACCATAGAAGGAGGATGGCGGATACGGGAAAAAAATAGACAGGACTAGTTGAGGCAGAGAGTGATGCAGAGGGTCAAACAAATGAAAAGAGTCAGGTGGTGCTGACGATCAAATCGAAAAAATCCGTATATAAGTAAATATTTGGGTCTTGTTTTGATAATTAGGAGGGTATTTCTTTAAATAGCTGAAACTCATACAAATGATGAAGTTAAATCACACTAGGTTCGTTTTTTTGCCTAAAGTGCATGGCTATACAGCGAGTGATCTAATTTGTTGGTTATGAGAGGGTGTGCGCATTTTACAAAACAGTTATGGGGGTTGAGTGATATCTGTTACAAATCGATAGACGTGTTGTGGAACTCAATAAAAATGTGCTGCGGCATACAATTTATATAAAGATGTTAGTCATGAGGTGGATATTGAGATCTCCAAGTGAGACAACGCAGAAATTAATAATGCGCAATTTATGTTGCGGCTGGAAGGTCGAGTTGCAAATAAAGAGGAGTTTGCTTTTGCATGTGGAGCATTAGTTCGCCGCATGTGATTGACTGATCGAGAGATAGAGCAGATTTTGGAGTTATAATGGTGGAATTGGCAATACTGTTTAATCCGTAACTGGTTATTGGTTAGCTATATAGTGGTGGATTTGCGTGTGAAAAAATGCAATTTTTGCATGTTTATCGGGCGAGCCGGCACAGAATATGGATAAGGAGTGGTAATGAGTGTGATGTCACGGATAGGCAAGGTCGATAGGGAAGGACATAACTTGCTCCTGGAATGTTTTTTTAATACAAGTTGTAAATGGATGTTTTATAAAAGATATTGTGGGTTAGAGCAAATATCGAATAGGGCGTTTTGGTGATTGCAGTAAAAATTTGCTGGTTTTGTCGAAGGCACATGAGTTAGCCGACAAGTGGGCTGATTTTATAAGGTGGGTTAATAAGTATTTTTAACATGAATATACAATTAATTAATAAGGATCAGTCTGCTGAGGCCAAAACTATATTACATCGGTTTGTACTTACTTTACTTCCGCTTGGTTTCATTCACATATATAAATAAATTTTATTTTTGTGATTGGCATATTTTTGGATAGCTAGGATTTGTTTCGTTGTAATTATTTTTATTTATATATAATAGTATTTTATAAATTATTGTTTTTAATACAAAAACAGGCTATTTTTGCCCAAATTTTTTATTAATGAAATTAAAGAACAGGCTTGTTTTATGTAGTTTAGGAGTTATTGGGGCAATGATGATTTTACAGTCTTGTGCAATAAAGAGGAATTTGGTTTATTTTAGCAACTTACCTGACAGTACAATATTGCAACAAGAAATTCTTAGCCAAACACCAACTACCATTGAAGTAGGAGATGCCTTGTCAATTAAAGTTGCAACCTTAAATCCAGATGCTAATATTCTGTTTAACAGCGGATCGTTACCGATGAGTAATCAATCAACGGGTGTGTCGAGTAGCGTTTCATCTACGGCAGTATTGTCAGATGGGTATTTGGTTGATGAAAATGGAAATATTGATTTTCCGATACTTGGAAAAATAAAAGTTGAAGGGTTAACAAAAGAACAGGCGCAAGTCATGATTTCAAGAGAAGTTGCTAAAACGGCGAAAGACCCTATTGTTAATATGCGGATATCTAATTTTAAGGTTACTGTAATCGGAGAAGTTGCTCATCCGGGTTCATTTCCGATCCCCAATAATAAAATAACTGTTTTAGAGGCTTTAGGATTAGCAGGAGATATGACTCCTTATGCAGTTAGAGAAAACGTTCTAATCATCCACGAAAAAGGCGGAAAAAGGTTTTACCAAAGGCTGGACTTAACCGACAAGGATGTCTTTAAATCTCCTTTTTTCTATTTACAACAGAATGACATTGTTTATGTCCAACCAGAAAACAAATTGAAAGTAAAGCAAGCAAACCCGGGAAGATTCCAGATTTGGTCTTTATTAATATCAAGCATTTCTACATTGGCAATTACAATTTATTATCTCTCCAAGTCGAAATAATTTAATAGAAATAATAACGAAGTTAAGTCTAAAGTAAACTATAACGAATATAAAACGTTTTCTTATTGCATAAATATGTATATGGCAAATCAAGATAATTTTAAAGAGAAGGAGAATACATTAAATTTAAAAGCGGAAATTAGAAAGTATTCTTCGAAATGGTATTATTTTGTGTTGGGTGTTTTAATATGCCTTTTCAGTGCTTTTTTGTATTTGCGCTATGCAACTTGGCAATATGACATAAGTACTGAATTGTTAATAAGGGATGATAAGAAGGGGCCGGACATGGGAGGGGCCACTAGCGCTTTTGCAGATTTGGATATTTTTAAGTCTCACCAAAATATTGATAATGAAATTGAAGTATTAAAAAGTAGAAGCCTGTTACGCAGGGTTTTTGCAGGGATGCCGCAATTGAAGGCGACAATTTTCGTTGAAGGTAATATTAAAACTTCGGAAGCTTACGGCACTACAGCGCCAATCTCAATTAAAGTAATAGAATTAGATTCTACTGCATATAAATTAAAAGAACCTCTTAGTTTAAAGATAGTTAATAAGAATCAATTTGAAATAAAAAGAGAAGATGATTCAACTAAAATTTATTCGTTTGGGCAAACGATTTACATGCCTTTTGGTGTTTTTGTTATTAATAAGACAGCATCCAAACTGAATAATGTTGGATTGGATTTGTCAATAGTTTTTAGAGATT